>OMXO01000031.1 GCA_900315035.1 uncultured Prevotella sp. | reverse complement strand
TGAGGATGCTGATGGAGTGTGCCAACGGCTCCTTGATTGAATTTTACTTTCACCATCATCAAGTGCTCATCGTAGCCCATGATTTGGCGAACTATGCCGTCACCCGCATATTCCCATTGGATGTCGGCGGCAATCTGGTAGGTATCGCTTTTCTTTTCCATAATCAAAACTTGATGGTATATTCATCTTGGATGTCGTTGTTCTCTATCTCGTATGTCAGTTCCTGACGAAGAGATTTCTTATCTTCGTTTTCGGGCATTTCTACAGATACCCTTGCATATTCTTGTGTCATATATATGTAGTATAAATAATTCGTTTTGCAAATGTAGTCAAAATATAGCAAAACTATGTCTGATTTAGCAAATTTAGCATAAAATAGACGTTTATTTGATAGTTGGTGAGCAATAATTGGATCAAATTTCGTAATTTTGTAGCAGAACATATAGCAATAACAAAAACAGTACGACTATGATTAAGATGTATGTGATGCATACCTGCCCAGATTGCGAGTACGTGGAGAAGCAGGTGGAGGGTAATCCGGATTTTGAGGTGATTGACATCGGTAAGCATGTCAGGAACCTGAAGCAGTTCATCAAGCTCCGTGACACGAATCCCGCTTTCGATGAAGCGAAGGCTGTGGATGATCTCGGCATTCCCTGTTATGTGCTGGAAGATGGAACCGTCACGCTCTATTCGAAGGATGTGGGACTGACGGAAGAGGTTGCTAATTCGAGAGTAAACCAAATTATCACGGGGCTATCTCTTAAGCTTACGCTCGTCATCAATCTCATCGTAGTTGCCATGACCTCCGACCTCATGTTCACGGCTGCCATCCTTTGAGCCACCTTGTTGCTGAAGGGCTTTACGGACTGGTTGCAGGATATTAGGTTTAAACGATGATTGTTGTAGTGAAGATGGGTGAATCCGTGCATTCTCCAGCTTTGTCTGTCGTCTCTTCAGACGGTCAACGTCAAGGCCTGCTTCCTCCATGTTCAGAATAACCTTATTGGCAAAATCAATACAATAATACTGATCATTGTCATTAAGGATATAATAACCATCTTCATGCAGCTTGTCATGAAGGGACTCATCAGGCGTATTATCAAACAATTCATGAAGCTGGGCGGTTGTCTTTTCCTTGTTAACACTCTGCTCACTAAGCACAAGACGGTTTGGATGGCCGTACTTGCCCATGGAACAGAGGACGGCAGCTTCGGTTTCATTGGCAGGATGGAACGACTGTAGCCATGAGAGACGATCATTGGAACGCAGTGTTTGTCGGACATGCATAGTTGGACTTAATAGATGTTGTGCAAATTTGGGTATTAAAAAAGTTAAGGCGCTGAAAATCAGCACCTTAACTCTCGCATTTGTCGGGGCGACAGGACTCGAACCTGCGACAGCCTGGTCCCAAACCAGGAACGCTACCAACTGCGCTACGCCCCGTTTTTGCGGGTGCAAAGGTACGCATTTTTTGCGACCCTTGCAAATTTTTCCGCAATTATTTATTAAAATCTTAGCGATTTACTTGATAATTCCCTGTTCAACGAAGATTTTCTTCAGGGCAACCACCGAGCGATCTACCTGCTCTTTAGTGTGAGTAGCCATCAGGGCATAGCGAACGAGTGTGTCCTGAGGTGCACATGCGGGAGGAATCACGGGGTTGATAAACACGCCAGCCTTGAAGGCGAGAGCGGTCACGAGGAACGTCTTATCGACATCGCGCACATAAAGTGGGATAATCGGGCTCTCTGTCTCACCGATCTCGAAGCCCTCTTCGCGGAAACGCTTCAGGGCATAGTTGGTAACATCCCAAAGGGCCTGAATGCGCTCGGGTTCCTTCTGGATGATGTGAAGAGCCTCCATGGCAGCTGCAGTGGCTGCGGGTGTGTTGGATGCCGAGAAGATATAGGTGCGGCAGGTGTGACGCAGGAAATTGATTGTATCCCAGTCGGAGGCAATGAAGCCACCGATTGAAGCGAGCGACTTAGAGAAGGTACCCATGATGAGATCGACCTCATCGGTGAGTCCGAAATGATCGCAGACACCCCTACCCTGACGGCCGAAGACACCAATGCCGTGAGCCTCATCGACCATGATAGAGCAGTTGTACTTATGCTTCAGCTCGACGATTTCGGGGAGCTTGGCAAGGTCGCCCTCCATCGAGAAGACGCCATCAACAACAATAAGCTTGATAGCCTCGTAAGGAAGTTTCTGGAGCACACGCTCGAGATCTTCCATATCGTTGTGCTTGTAATGGAGCTGCTTGGCAAACGACAGGCGACGGCCGTCCACAATTGAAGCGTGGTCGCGATCGTCGCAGATGATATAGTCGTCCTTGCCGACTACCATAGCGAGCACACCCTGATTCACAGAGAAGCCTGTAGAGAAGCAGAGGCAGTCGTCTTTGCCGATAAACTCTGAAATCTCTTTTTCAAGCTGCACATGCAGGTCGAGCGTTCCGTTGAGGAAACGGCTTCCGGCGCAACCAGAGCCATACTTGTCGAGCGCTGCCTTGGCTGCGTCGATGATACGCTGGTCGCCAGTAAGACCTGTATAGGCATTAGAGCCAAACATCAGCACCTTATGGCCGCCCATTTCAACCTCTGTACCCTGCTTTCCTTCGATAGCACGGAAGTAAGGATACACATCAGCCTCCATGAACTTCTGCGGCTCACGATAGTGCTTGTATCTTTCTTGTAACTGTCCCATTCCGATTTGTTGGTTCGTTTAAATTTTTACTTTCAGCGTGCAAAGTTACACATTTTTTATGAAATCGTGCAAGTTTTTCTTAATATTTGTCGATATTTGAGAATTTTCTTGCATAATAACCCGTTTTTCTCACCTTTTTTTTGTACTTTTGCAATTAGAAATGGCAGAAAAAAAGAAAATCGTATTCATCCTGAACCCCATCTCGGGCACTCACTCGAAGAAGGAAATACCGGAGCTGATAGAGAAGACACTCGACCTCGGACTGTTCGACTATGAACTCAGGCTGACGGAGTATGCCGGCCATGCGGCAGAGATAGCCAAGACTTGCGCGGCAGAAGGCATCGACGTGGTGGTGGCTATCGGTGGCGACGGCACGGTGAACGAAGTGGCGCGCTCGCTGACGCATACGGGCACTGCCCTCGGCATCATCCCCTGCGGATCGGGCAACGGACTGGCACGGCACCTCTGCCTGCCCCTCGACATCAAGAAGGCGATACAGATTATCAATGCCTACAGAGTCGAGGACTTCGACTACGGCATCATCAATGACCTGCCTTTCTTCTGCACCTGCGGCATGGGCTTCGATGCCTTTATCTCGCTGAAGTTTGCAGAGGCCGGCAAGCGCGGACCTATCACTTATGTGGAGAACGTGCTGAAGGAGGGGCTGAAATACCAGCCAGAAACCTACGAGGTGATAGACGATCAGGGAGCCAAGAACTACAAGGCATTCCTGATAGCCTGTGCGAATGCCTCGCAATATGGCAACAATGCTTATATAGCGCCAGGCGCCTCGATGAAGGACGGCGAGATGGACGTCATCATCATGGAGCCTTTCGACGTGCTCGATGCCCCTCAGATAGCAGCCGACCTCTTCATGAAGACGCTGACGAACAACTCGAAGATCAAGACCTTCCGCACGAAGAGTCTGCATATCCACAGAAAGGGAGCTGGCGCCATCCACTACGACGGCGACCCCATCATGACGGGTGAAGACATCGACGTGCATATCGAGCATCTGGGTATCAAGATCGTGACCAATCCCGAGGCTGTCGAAGATAAGAGTCAGGCGAACTTCTTGTTGAACGCCTTCAGCGATTTCTTTAATAATATAAATAATGTACGTGAGGACATCGGCAAGCGGGGGCACAGGATTCAGGTGATCAACAAGGTGCTGCTGAGGAAACTTTCGCAACTGTAGCCGATGCCCGACTTTCAGAATGTTGTGATAGCAGTGATTCTCGTGGCAGCCGTAGGCTATGGCTGCTGGAGGGTTTATGAGGCGCTGAAGAGAGCACACGACCCCTGTTACGGATGCAGCGGATGCCCTCTGAAATCACAAAAACAGCGTGAAAAGCAGAAAAATGCGGATTGCTGGCATAAAAAGTAGAATAAAAATTTGGCAGTGTCGAAATTTATGACTACCTTTGCACCCGCATTCAAGAAAACAGGTGGTTTAACCTGATTTATTCGGTGCCTTGGATGAGTGGCTTAGTCAACGGTCTGCAAAACCGTCTACGGCGGTTCGAATCCGCCAGGCACCTCTGAATGAAGAAGAAGAAGGCTGATGGAGCAATCCACCAGCCTTCTCTCTTTTTATGCCTCGTCTTTGAAAAGATCTTTAATCTCTACGATCTCCTCCTCGTCGAACCATTTGGAGAGTTTCTCGCGTGACTGCTCCATGATGGCGGGGTCGATATCGGTCCATACCTTCTTCAGCACAAACATCAACACGGCAAAGTCGTCAGTAAGTCCGGCAATGGGAATGGCATCGGGAATGACGTCGAGTGGGCTGATCATATAGCCCAATGCTCCGATGATGATGGCTTTGTCGGCCTTGCTCACCTTGTCGCTCTGCAGCGTGTAGTAGAGGATAAGGGCCGCATAGACCAGTTTAGCTCCTGCACGCTTGGCGATGCGGGAGATCTTTTCTACAAATTCCGACTGTGAGAATTTGTTGGCGTAACTCATAAAATCAGGTAATTCCATAATTCTTGCGGGTTAAGTTCTATTTATTGATTCTGATAATTCTGATCCCAGTGTGGGTAGGATGCTCCTGCAGATAGTCGTAGAGCGTCTTGGGCTCCTCAACCACCTTATGGTGAAGCTGAGAGGCATTGAGCAGATGGAGCTCTCCGTTTTTCCAAACGGCAAATCCTAGATGGGCGATGTCAAGGCCTTTCTTACGGCAGGTGATAGCGATGATATCGCCATCGGCAATGGCCTTGCGCAAAGCGGCATAGTTCTTCGTGGCCGATTTGGGGATATATCGGAACTGCTGTCCGCTGACCTGCTGCTCGAGTTGGCGTATCTTTGGCAGGTATTCGGGATGCTGGCGCAAGGCCTTGTAGCTGTCGGGATGGGTGCTCATAAAATTGACGCTGACCTGCTGGACATTCGAGAACGGCGGATTGGGAGCCTGTATCTCTGTGACGATGCCTTCTTTCGAATTGGCCGTGATCCACTCCGTGAAATAATGGATGCGGCTGGTATAGTCGATGATCAGACCGCCCCGATAGCGCATGGCCACGAGGGCGTTGAGATAGTCGCGCCAGGTGTAGAGGTTACGATAGGCGCAGAGCGTAAGGGCTGTAACGGTCTCTACAAGCGTGGTGCAGTCGAGCTGACGGGTGTTGACCACAATCTGCTCATCGTCGTTGACCTCGAGCGTATGGGCCACGTAAGGCACCCCGATGAACTTACGCGCGAAGAACAGCGGGAAGTTGATGGTGCGCGGCTGCAGGCGTGCCTCTTCGAGCAGTTGGCAGATGGTAGCGCTGTCAGAGTGCATGGCACACACCGATGCACAATCCTTGGCCGATATCGACTGCGGCAGCAGCCAGAGGGCGATGATGAGAGTTATAATCTGTTTCATTTCTTCTTTCTGTATTTCTTTTTCAGCACGAAATTGTAGCCGATATAGGCATTGATTGTGCCATAGATGTTATTCGTCCGGAAGCGCGATGAATGATAGTTGTTCGTTCTGAATATCGCGCTGGCGCCCGCATACCACTGGGTATTGTTGTAAACGAGTCCGAAGCGCCCGATGAAGTCTGGATTGACCTTCGAGATGTCGAATCCATTCTTCTCGTCGGCCAGCTTGCCGTAGCTCGTCTTGTAGGATACAGCCATCTGTGCGCTGGCGCAGAAGAGCCAGTTCTTGGCAAACACCCAGTTGTAGGCATAGCCCGCAGAAAGCATGAAGTCGTTGTATTCGATGCTGTTGAACATCATACCACTATCGAGTTTCGCCTCCTGCCCTTTCGCCATACGGCTGTTGAGCGTCTCTCGCAGCGCAGGGTAGTCGAGCTCGAGTTTATTCTTCGTATAGCCTGCTCCAGCCATCCACGAGCCGCAGCTGATCTTCTGACAGGTTGACTGGCTGAAGGCTGCCGGATATGAGAAGTGGCGATGATTGAAGATGTAATAGGCGTTGACTCCCGTCATGCCCACACTGACTCCCGAGAAGGGCAATCCCTCGAAACGGTCACCGTCGATGCCGCCTCCCAACTCCACATCGCGTATCTTATAGTCGCTTCCCGAGTTACGATGAAATACATCGACACCCAGTTTTGACGAGTAGATGCTGAAATCAAACTCCTCGAGCAGCCCTCCCTCAAAAAGGCGCAGGTTCTTGATGTCGATGGTGTATCCGAGGAAGAACCATCTCCAGCCGATATACGGTCCCAGTTTGGTCTGTCCGTCGGGCGCGAGCATGATGCTCTGTCCGTTGCTGCGAAGCACGAAGTTTTCAAAGGTTCGTGTCGCCTGCAGCATTACGGTCCACTCATAGTGCTGCGGCTCGATATAGTCGTCTTGCGTGCGGTCGAGCTCACGTATCTGCTCTCTGATGAAGCCTATCTCGCGCTTGCGTATCGAATCGGCAGAAGGGCGGGAAGCCCTGCGTATCGAATCGTCGGGATGATGCGAGGCCTGTAAGGCGTCTTGAGCGCAAATGGCCGTCGCCACGACCAGCAGCACCAGTATGCACACCAGCTTTCTCACGACATCAGAACTTGCTGAGGATACGATCCATTGCCCAATTGACAGGCGTGGCCGAGAAGCTGGTACAGGTACAGATGGCGCGCCCCTGTAGATGCTCGATCACGTTCTTGATGAGCGGATACTGCACGTAAGGGGGATTGGGCACCGTGATGCTCTGATCGCCCTCACTCGTCTGCAGACGGATGGGATTATAGTCGAAGACTGAGAAGCTTACCTGCCCCTCTGTACCAATAATCTCTATGCAGTCTTCGCGCGCACTCTCATGGGCTACATAGCACCAGGAGCCGCTGCCAGGAAGACCGTTCTCAAAACTGAAGCAGGCACTCACAGAGTCTTCTGCCTCGTAATAGCCGCCACGATTGGCACAGATACCACGCGCCTCAAGGATGACGCCAAACATATCCTGAAGGAGGTCAAGCTGGTGGGGTGCCATATCATAGAAATAGCCACCTCCTGCTATCTCGGGCTGAAGCCGCCAAGGGAGAGGATGACCGTTTCGGATGGCCTCGTCGTCGGCAGCGCGCAGAGGCTCGGTATAGCGTATCTGCACATTGATAATTTTACCTATCTGTCCGCTCTTCACGATATCCTTCACCCGCTGGAAATATGGCAGGAAACGGCGGTAATAAGCCACGAAGCAAGGTATGCCCGTCTGCTCGGAGATACGATTGATACGGGCACAATCGTCGTAGCTGGCTGCCAACGGTTTCTCGACATAGACGGGTTTGCCTGCCTTCATGGCCATGATGGCATAGGTGGCATGGCTCGACGGCGGTGTACATATATAGACGGCATTGACATCGGGGTCATCGATCAGTTCCTGGGCATCAGTGTACCATTTGCGGATACCATGGGTGACGGCATAGGTGCGGGCATGCTGCTCCGTACGGCTCATCACCGCCACGACGCTCGAGCCCTCAACCTCGCTAAAAGCCGGACCGCTTTTTTTCTCTGTCACTTCACCACAGCCGATGAATCCCCATTTCAACTCTTTCATGCATGAACATTATTAATTTAGGTGCAAAGATACTACTTTTTAGGCGCAGTAAGCGAAGATTACACGGTTTTTAACTCTTTCTAAAAATTTTTCTATGTCACAGATGCCTTGCATGGGTAAAATTTAGTAACTTTGCAGGCGAATAAACTGAAATAAGATGGAAAAAGAGAATGAGTTCGTACTTATGAAGAGTCGTAGCAGTCAGGCCTGCATACGCGAAGGCTACCAACTGTTTACGTCGGGCTTCAGACAAATATTCCGCAAGACATGGCCACTGGCCGCCGTCTTCGCCATCATCTCGGCCACGGCTTCGGCCCTGCCAGTACTCGTATCCCCCACTCTGCTGCTGCCTGGCATGTTGCTGGGACTGATAGCCGTTGTGCTGTTGCTCATCGCTACGAGCAAAAGGCTTCACAAACTCCAGATCATGCAATCTACTGGGCCCATCAAAGCGAAGACGTGGATGCGCTATCTGGGCATGGTGATGCTGATATGGATTGTATGTCTTTTCGTGGTATCCATCCTGGTCATGTTCACTTGCCTGCCCACCATCATCATGATGGCAGCCAACTGGGAGTCGCAGATAGGCATGCTTAACGGAGATCCGAGCGGCTTGCCCGAATACGTCAGATGGATGACCATCATCGTATTCCTGCTGGCAGGCTTTATACAGGCCTATGTATGGCTCACTATTTTAGGGCCTACCTATCTGATGAGAGGTTCGATAGCCCAGCGAGATAAAGAGAAGAAAGAATTTAACAAAATAAAGAATGAAGAAAAGGCTATTATTTATAGACCGTGACGGGACGCTCATTGAAGAACCAGCCGATGAACAGATTGACAGTTTTGAGAAACTGAAGTTCGTCAAGGGAGTGTTCTGCAACCTCGCCTTCATCCGCGAGAAACTAGACTTTGAATTTGTCATGGTGAGCAATCAGGACGGTCTGGGTACCAACTCGTTTCCAGAAGACACCTTCTGGCCTGTGCATAATTTCATCCTGCAGACACTGGAGGGTGAAGGCATCACATTCGACGAGATACTGATCGACCCGCACTTCCCTGAGGACAACGCGACCACTCGCAAACCTAATACAGGACTGGTAGAGAAATACATCAATAACCCCGACTACGACATCGCCAACTCTTACGTCATAGGAGATAGAGAGACAGACAGAACCTTTGCTCGAAACATCGGATGCAAATCACTGATCCTAAGCGACGAAGGAATTGCATGGGATAAGATAGCAGAAATACTTTTTGCAGGTGAACGCGTCGCAGAAGTAAGCCGTATAACCAAGGAAACAGATATACACATCAAGGTAAACATAGACGGTACAGGAAAGTGTGATATCCATACAGGACTAGGCTTTTTTGACCACATGCTGGAGCAGATAGGCAAGCACGGCATGATGGACCTGACGATTCACACAAAAGGCGATCTGGAGGTCGATGAGCACCATACAATCGAGGATACAGCCATCGCTCTCGGCGAGTGCATCTTGCAAGCCTTAGGCGATAAGCGCGGCATTGAGCGCTATGGTTACTGCCTGCCTATGGATGACTGTCTGTGCAGCGTGGCACTCGACTTCGGCGGCCGCCCCTGGCTGGTGTGGGACGCAACGTTCAAACGCGAGAAAATCGGAGAGATGCCTACCGAAATGTTCTTACACTTCTTTAAGAGCCTCAGCGATGCAGCCAAGATGAATCTGAACATTAAGGCAGAAGGCGACAACGAACACCACAAGATCGAGGGCATCTTCAAGGCATTAGCACGCTCGCTGAAAATGGCCGTCAGACGTGATATCTACCACTACGAACTGCCATCAACCAAAGGAATGTTGTAGAAAATTTGGAAGTCTCAGATTTATTTTGTACCTTTGCAGCCCGAAATTATAATAATAAGGTATAAGAAGAGATGATAACAGTAACAAACCTGCAGATACAGTTTGGTAAGAAGGTCCTCTACAAGGACGTGAACCTGAAGTTTACAAGTGGCAACATCTATGGCATCATCGGTGCCAACGGTGCTGGAAAATCTACTCTGCTCCGCGCCATCAGCGGTGAGCTGGAACCCAATAAGGGCACGGTAGAGATGCAACCAGGTGAGCGTCTGAGCGTGCTGGAACAGGACCACTTCAAATATGATGCCTTCACGGTGATGGACACCGTGCTGATGGGCCACAAGCCTATGTGGGAGAACATGAAAGAGCGCGAGGCACTCTACTCAAAGCCCGAAATGACAGAAGAAGACGGCAACCGCGCTGCAGAACTCGAGATGGCCTTTGCCGAGATGAACGGCTACGAGGCAGAGAGCGAGGCTGCACAGTTGTTGCAGAACCTCGGTGTGCAGGAGTCGCAGCACTATAAGCAGATGTCGGACATCTCGAACAATGAGAAGGTACGCGTGATGCTGGCCAAGGCTCTCTTCGGACACCCCGACAATCTGTTGCTCGACGAGCCGACAAACGACCTTGACCTCGATACCGTACAGTGGCTGGAAGAATATCTGTCAAATCTGGAGCAGTGCGTGCTCGTCGTATCCCACGACCGTCACTTCCTCGATGCAGTCTCTACACAGACTGTTGATATCGACTTTGGCAAGGTAACCCTGTTCTCAGGTAACTACTCATTCTGGTATGAGAGTTCACAATTGGCACTCCGTCAGGCTCAGAACCAGAAAATGAAGGCTGAGGAGAAGAAAAAGCAGTTGGAAGAATTTATCCGCCGATTCTCTGCCAATGTGGCAAAATCCAAGCAGACCACCTCACGCAAGAAGATGTTGGAGAAACTGAACGTAGAGGAAATCACACCCTCAACACGTAAATACCCAGGCATCATCTTCTCGATGGAGCGCGAGCCTGGTACACAGATTCTCGAAGTAGAGGGACTGAAAGCTGTGGATGCCGACGGAACGGTGCTTTTCGACAATGTGAACTTCACCATTGAGAAAGGCCAGAAGACCGTATTTCTCTCACACAATCCCAAGGCTATGACAGCCCTTTTCGAGATTATCAATGGCAACCGCGAAGCACAGGCCGGCACCTACAAATGGGGCGTGACCATCACTACCGCCTATCTGCCACTCGACAATACAGAGTTCTTCCAGAGCGAGATGAACCTCGTGGACTGGCTCTCGCAGTGGGGACCAGGCAATGAGGTGACGATGAAGTCCTTCCTTGGCCGTATGCTCTTCAAGGAGGAAGATGTGCTGAAGCACGTGAATGTGCTCTCAGGAGGTGAGAAAATGCGTTGTATGATTGCTCGCATGCAATTGAAGAACGCTAACTGCCTCATCCTCGATACCCCGACGAACCATCTGGATCTGGAGTCAATCCAGGCCTTCAACAACAACCTCATCCAGTTTAAAGGCAATATTCTCTTTGCCTCACACGACCATGAGTTTATCAACACCGTAGCAGACCGCATCATCGAACTGACACCCAAGGGTACCATCGATAAGTTGATGACCTACGATGACTACATCTACGATGAGGCCATCAAGGAGAAGAAAGCAGAACTCTATGCTTAATGGCACGGAATTTGCATTAAGAACTGCAGAACTTTTAAACAACCGCTATTATGACAGAAAAAAATATTAACATCGAAGGAGAGGAGACTCTGGAAGAGGCTCCAGTAGAAGAGACTGACAAAGCGACAGAAGAGGTGAACAGTGAAGAAGCAAAGGGAGAAGAAACGCCCGAAGAGGAAGAGAAAGACCCGCTGGAGAAAGCCCAAGAAGAGATTGCCGACCTGAAAGATAAGTGGTTGCGCTCTGTGGCAGAGTTTGAGAACTACCGAAAGCGCACACTGAAAGAGCGTGCAGAACTGATTCTAAACGGTGGCGAGAAGGTGATTACAGCCATTCTGCCCATCCTCGACGATATGGAACGCGCCATCGAGAACGGTGCCAAGACTGATGATCCGGAGGTGCTGAGAGAAGGCATGACTCTGATTCACCAAAAGTTCATGAAGACACTGGAGGCACAGGGCGTCAGTAAAATCGAGACCAAGAATGCCGACTTCGACACTGATGTACATGAGGCAGTGGCGATGGTTCCTGGAATGGGCGATGACAAGAAAGGCAAGGTCATCGACTGCCTGCAGGAAGGATACAAACTGAATGATAAAGTAATCCGCCACGCAAAAGTGGCAGTAGGACAATAAAATAATGGCACAAAAAAGAGACTACTACGAGGTGCTGGGCGTTCAGAAGAACGCATCAGAAGACGAGATTAAGAAAGCCTATCGCAAGATAGCCATCAAGTATCACCCCGACCGTAACCCAGGCGACAAGGAAGCCGAGGAGAAATTCAAGGAGGCTGCAGAGGCCTATAACGTGCTGCACGACCCCAAGACCCGCCAACAGTATGACCAGTTTGGATTCGACGGTCCGAACATGGGCGGATTCGACTTCGGCGGTTTCGGTGGTGCCAGTATGAATATGGATGACATCTTCTCGATGTTCGGCGACATTTTTGGCGGTCGCGGTTTCGGCGGTTTTGGCGGCGGGCAGCGTCGTCCTCAGCAGCATCGCGGCAGTGATCTGCGCCTGAAAGTGAAGTTGACACTCGAGGAAATCAACAAAGGTGTCACCAAGAAGTTCAAAGTGCGCAAGGATGTGCCTTGTGAGCACTGTCACGGCAGCGGCGCTGAAGCAGGCAGTGGCAAAGAGACCTGCGAGACTTGTCACGGTACTGGTATCATCACCCACACCACCCAGAGCATCTTCGGCATGATGCAGCAGCAAAGTGTCTGCCCCGTCTGCGGAGGTGAAGGTCAGGTCATCAAAAACAAGTGTCACGAGTGTGGAGGCACTGGTATCAAAAAAGGCGAGGAAGTAGTCGAGATCAACATTCCCGCAGGTGTAGCCGAAGGTATGGTAGTCAACGTACCTGGTAAAGGTAATGCAGGTAAGCACAATGGTATCTATGGCGACATCCAGGTGTTTATCGAAGAAGAGGAGCACGACACATTTGTACGAGACGGCAACGATCTGATATACAATCTTTTGCTCGACTTCCCGACAGCAGCACTTGGCGGGGAGGTAGAGATTCCTACTATTGAAGGCACCAAACTGAAGGTAAAACTCGAAAACGGTACACAACCAGGCAAGACAATGCGTCTTCGTGGCAAGGGACTACCTGCAGTTCAAGGATACGGCAACGGCAGAGGTGACCTAGTGGTAAACATCAGCGTGTATGTTCCCAAGACGCTCACCCGTGAGGAGAAACAGGCTCTGGAACAGTTCCGTGAGAGCGACAACTTCAAGGGTGACAAGCAGACTAAGGATTCTATCTTCCAACGCTTCAAAAACTACTTTAACTAATTTCATCGATGAACTATCAGGAGACGTGTGAATATCTGTTCGGTCAGATGCCGATGTTTGAGAAGCAGGGTACTTCAGGCTATAAAGAAGGTCTGGAAAACACCATCAAACTCGACCAGCACTTCAATCATCCCCACCGTAAGTACCTTACTATCCACGTAGCAGGCACCAACGGCAAAGGCTCTTGTGCTCACACGTTATCGGCTATCCTACAGATGTGCGGATATAAGGTTGGGCTTTACACATCACCTCACCTGGTAGATTTCTCAGAACGTATTCGTATCAACGGGCTGCCTATCTCAGAAGACTATGTTGTAGATTTCGTGGAAAAGGAGAAGTCTTTCTTCGAGCCCCTCCAGCCTTCATTCTTCGAGGTGACGACAGCACTTGCCTTCAAGTATTTTGCAGATATGGAGGTGGATATAGCTGTCATCGAAGTTGGACTTGGAGGCCGTCTCGATTGTACGAACATCATCAAGCCCATCCTCTCCATCATCACAAATATCGGATACGATCACACCCAGTTTCTAGGTAACTCACTCGAGCAAATCGCAATGGAGAAAGCAGGCATCATCAAGCGTGGTATCCCTGTAGTCATTGGCGAGATCACCCCAGAGACGCGTCTGGTATTCGAATCAATGGCAGCAGAACTTGGTGCCCCACTGAAGCTGGCAGAAGAAAATCCTGAGGTAAAATCTGCCCAACAGACAGACAAATACATCGTTTATAACACTGAGAACTTCGGCCTTTTGGAAGGAGAACTAAAGGGTAACTACCAGATCAAGAACACCAATACTGTACTATGTGCCGTCAAGCAGCTCGAGGAATTGGGCTTTATGCACTCTGTTTCCTGTCGTCCCGACTATACCTGTCAGAACAAAGAAGTCAGAGAAGCTTTTAAGAACGTCTGTGACTTGACTGGGCTGAAGGGACGCTGGCAGAAAATCAAGGACGAACCGCTAACGATTTGTGATACAGGTCACAACGTAGCAGGATGGACCTACCTGAGCGAGCAACTGAAGGCTGTGACGGCCAAGCACAAACATATCGTCTTCGGCATGGTGGCCGACAAAGATGTGGAAGGTGTGATGGAACTGTTACCTAAGGACGCTACCTATTATTTCACAAAAGCAGACAGCAAACGGTCCACATCCGAGAGTCTGCTTAAACTCTATGCCCAGAAACACAATCTCACAGGCGAGGGCTACCCTGACGTCGCCTCTGCTTATAAAGCAGCCCAAAATGCAGCAGGAGAAAAAGACTTTGTGTTCATTGGAGGTAGCAGTTATGTAGTGGCAGACTTCCTAAAAAACTGTATTTAGAGTTTTTTAATACATAAGAAACATTTTTTTCGTTGATTCATTCGTCTGTTTGGTTTTTTTTCTGTTACTTTGCAGAAAATATTTTTTTGTAACTAAAAACATATATTAATATGGCAAACACGACAGAAACAGCGAATCTGTGTGGTCTGAAGAGAGAAAACTTCCAGACCACTATTCATGGTAAAAAAACCGATTTGTACATCCTGCGTAACCGTAAGGGCTACGAGGTAGCCATCTCCAACTATGGTGGTGCTATCTGTGCTATTATGGTACCAGACAAAAACGGTAAGGTAGGAAACGTTATTCAAGGTCATGACAGCATCGAGCAACTTACAAGTGGCAAGGAGCCATTCCTTTCTACGCTGATTGGCCGCTGGGGTAACCGTATCTGCAAAGGTCAGTTTACTCTGAACGGCAAGGAATATCAAGTGGCTCTCAACGATGGTCCAAATCACCTGCACGGCGGTCCTACAGGCTTCCACGCTAAAGTATGGGATGCTCGTCAGATGGGTCCCCGTTCTTTGGCTCTCCACCGCGTATCTTCCTATGGAGAAGAGGGTTACACAGGAGAACTCGACGTAACTGTAGAATTCACATTCACCGACCTCAACGAGTTGGTCATTGAATATCTTGCAACCACAAACAAGAAAACCATTGTCAATCTGACTCACCACGCATTCTTCAGTCTGGCAGGCACTGCTGATCCCACCCCAGGTATCGAGGATCAGATCTGTGAGATTAATGCCGATTTCTATCTGCCTACCGATGCTACAGCCATCCCAACAGGTGAGATTCTGAAGGTTGAGGGCACACCATTTGATTTCCGTACTCCGAAGCCCTTCGGTAAGGACATCGACGCAGATAACGAGCAGATCAAGTTTGGTCACGGCTTCGACCATAACTATGTGCTGAACAAGAAAGAAGAAGGCGAATTGTCATTTGCTGCTAAGGTAACAGATCCTAAGAGCGGACGTACCATGGAAGTTTACACTACTGAGCCAGGTGTACAACTCTATTCAGGCAATTTCCTTAACGGCTACAAAGGTGCTAATGGCTGTACCTTCCCGCACCGTTCGGCAGTGTGCTTCGAGGCACAGCACTTCCCCGACTCACCAAACCGTCCATACTTCCCCAGCGTTGTATTGAATCCTGGTCAGCGCTATAAGCAGAAGACTATCTATCGCTTTGGTGTGGTTGAATAACGATCCAACATAATATTAGACTAAGAAATATGACTGAAACAAAAAACAATGGCAAGTTGATTGCCATTATCACCATGTGCTTCATCTTCGCGATGATCAGCTTTGTAACAAACATGGGTGCGCCTTTCGGCAATATCTGGGGATTCGAATACCCGTTTGCCAAGGCTTGGGGTAACTTGATGAACTTTGCCGCTTACCTTTTCATGGGTATTCCGGCAGGTAAGATGCTTACCAAATACGGTTATAAGAAGACGGCTCTCATTGCACTTGCCGTTGGTCTTATCGGATTGGTGTTCCAGTATCTTTCCAGTCTCGTCGGCGCAGGTACTTACGTATTCACATACGATAGCATTCCTGTGGCCCTTAACCTTATTATATATTTGTTGGGCGCATTCATCTGCGGTTTCTGCGTTTGTATGCTGAACACCGTAGTCAACCCGATGCTGAACCTTCTCGGAGGTGGTGGCAATAAAGGTAATCAGCTCATTCAGGTTGGTGGTACACTGAACTCACTGACAGGTACTCTCACACCATTGTTGGCAGGTATCCTTGTGGGAACAGTAACAAAAGACACCTCTATGAGCGATGTGGCTCCCCTGTTGTTCATTGGCATGGCCGTATTCGCCATCTCTTTCTTCATCATTCGTGGTGTGGCCATTCCTGAGCCCAACCTCGGTAAGGCTGATGTGAAGTATGAGCGCAGTCCTCTGGCATTCCGTCATTGTTTGCTTGGCGTCGTTGCTATTTTCTTCTATGTTGGTATCGAAATTGGTATCCCCATGGAGCTGAACTTCTACGTAACAGACCTTGGTTTTGAGGGCGCTGCTGCTGTAGGAGGTACACTGGCTGCAGCCTACTGGCTCCTGATGATGATTGGCCGTGCCTGTTCAAGTGCAATTTCTGGTAAAGTTTCCACAAAGTTGCAGTTATCCACAGTAAGTGCTCTGGCCATTATCTTATTGGTAATCTCCATCTTCATGCCAGAAAGTGTTACGATTGGATTCAATGGTCACGATGTACCTGCCAAGGCATTCCTGATTCCTGCTTGCGGTCTCTGCACCTCTATCATGTGGGGTGGTATCTTCAACCTCTCTGTTGAGGGACTAGGCAAATATACAGAAGCTGCTTCAGGTATCTTTATGACGATGGTTGTGGGTGGTGGTATCATGCCGTTAATCCAGGAGGCCATAGCCAAATCTGCTGGTCCGATTTTCAGCTACTGGCTCGTCATCGGTATGCTGGCCTATATTCTGTTCTATGCCCTTATCGGTTGTAAGAACGTGAACAAAGATATCAAGGTTGATTAATTCTTAAAACTTCAAACTCTTAAACATTAAAATTATGGATATTGAATTTGTGAGAAGCCGTTTCATCAAGCATTTTGACGGAAAGACTGGCAATGTATATGCATCTCCTGGCCGCATCAACCTCATCGGTGAGCACACTGACTACAATGGTGGCTTTGTGTTCCCTGGTGCTGTGGATAAGGGTGTGATGGCAGAGATGCGTGCTAACGGTACTGAAGATACCGTGATGGCTTATGCTATCGACCTTAAGGATCGTGTGGATTTCAAACTGAGCGATCCTGAGGGTCCACGTGCTAGCTGGGCTCGCTATATTTATGGTATCGCTCTGGAGATGAAGAAGTTGGGCGTACCCGTAAAAGGTTTTAATATCGCCTTTGCAGGTGATGTACCCCTTGGTGCTGGTATGTCTTCTTCTGCAGCAATGGAAAGTTGCTTTGCTTGCGGTCTGAACGATATTTTTGGCGACAACAAAGTTAGCCAGTGGGATATGGTGCTTGCTGGTCAGGCTACAGAGCATAACTATTGTGGTGTGAACTGCGGTATCATGGACCAGTTTGCTTCTGTCTTCGGAAAGGCTGGCTGTCTGATGCGTCTTGACTGCCGCAGCCGTGAGTTCGAGTATTTTCCATTCAAGCCTGATGGTTATCGCCTCGTGCTGCTCGACTCTGTAGTAAAGCACCAGTTAGCAGGTTCTCCTTATAATGACCGTCGTAACTCTTGTGAGAATGTAGTGAAACACATTCAGGCCAAGCATCCAGAAGGCAAGTTTGAGACCTTGCGCGACTGCACATGGGAGCAGCTGGAGGAAGTGAAAGAAGAAGTTGGCGCAGAAGACTACAAGCGTGCAAAGTTCGTACTCGGCGAGAAAGACCGTGTGCTTGCTGTCTGCGATGCTCTGAACGAAGGCGATTACGAGAAGGTTGGCGAGATGATGTACAAAACTCATGAAGGTCTGTCAAAAGACTATGAGGTTTCGTGCGAAGAACTCGACTTCCTCAATGATATTGCCAAGGAGAACGGTGTCACAGGCTCACGTATCATGGGCGGTGGCTTTGGCGGTTGTACCATTAATCTCGTGCGCAATGATCTTTATAAGAAGTTCATTGACGATGCCAAGAAAAAATTCAATGCAAAATATGGTCATGAACCTAAAGTCTATGATGTAGTCATTGGCGACGGTTCACGTAAGATTTGCTAACTCCCACCCTACATAAACACCCCTTTGAGTGTTTATAAAGGTTAAATATTAGCGGTAAGGTGTAAAAAATACACTTTACCGCTTTTTTTTATCTATAAAATCCTTGTTATTTCAAAAAATAATTGTAAATTTACACCCAAAAAGCAACAATATCATCTTAATAAACTTAAAACAAGTAAGAAAATGAAAGTACTCAAAGGAACTTTAATGGGACTCAGCGCAGCAGCGCTCCTGTTCTCTGCTTGTGCTGGTGGCCAAAAGGCCCCACAGTTAACGGTATCGGGTCTCGACCCTGCCAAGTTTGACACAACAATTCAGAACAAGCCCGTGAAGCTTTACACACTGAAGAATGCCAATGGCATGGAGATCTGCATCACGAACTATGGCGGACGTATTGTTTCGCTTGTTGTTCCAGACAAGGACGGCAAGCCCACAGACGTTGTGCTGGGATTCGACAACATCGCCCAGTATGCCGATACCATCAACACTCCAAGTGACTACGGCTCAAGCGTTGGCCGTTATGCCAACCGTATCAAGAACGGACAGTTCGCTCTTGGCGAAGACACGATTCAGTTGAAGAAGAACGATGGTCCTAACTGTCTCCATGGAGGTGGTAACACAGGATGGATGCATCAGGTATACGATGCAGAGCAGATCGGTGATTCTATCTTGAAACTGACGATTGTGGCTCCTGATGGTGAAAACGGATTCCCTGGCAAAGTGATGGCTGTTACGACCTATGTGCTTACTGCTAACAACACTCTTGAGATGCTGTGGGAAGCAGAAACCGACAAGCCAACTATCATCAATCAGACCAATCACAACTATTATAATCTGAGTGGTGACTTCACAAAGCCAGCATACGATATGGTGCTCTACGTGAATGCAGACAATTTCACCCCCAGCGACAAACTTTATATCCCTACGGGTGAAATCAAACCTGTTGAGGGTACACCTATGGACTTCCGTACTCCTCATGCCTTGGGCGACAGCATCCAGTCTGATTTCGACCAGATTCAGAATGCTACTGGTTATGACCACAACTTCTGCCTGAACACCTATAAAAATGGTAAAGGCGACGTAAATCAGGTATGTGCCAGCCTTTGGTCACCCAAAACAGGTATCTTCATGGAGATGTTTACCAATGAGCCAGGCGTACAAGTTTATAGTGGTAATTTCCAGGGCGTAGGTGCCGACAAGGACATCGCTCGTAAGCACGGTATCACTTATCCCAAGCACGTCAGCGTTTGTCTGGAGAGCCAGAAATATCCGGATTCTCCCAACCATCCTGAGTGGGTACAGCCTACATTGAACCCTGGTGAGAAATACCAGAGTTATGCTGCATACAAATTCTCAATCAAATAAATTACTAACAACTAAATCATAAAAAACGACAATGAACTGGAATTCACCTGAATTTATCTGGCTCGATTGGGCGGTTCTCGCCGTCGGCATTTGTGGAGTGGTGGCTGCAGTATGGTATGCCATCTGGAAAGACAAGAAATCACAACAAGGCGAAGACTCTTCGGCTTATCTCTTCGGTAAGGGCGAGCCTTGGTATGTAATCGGTATGGCTATCTTTGCGGCCAATATCGGTTCTGAGCACCTGGTAGGTCTCGCTGGTACTGGAGCAAAGAGCGGTGTAGGTATGGCACACTGGGAGATGCAGGGATGGATGATCCTGATCCTTGGTTGGCTGTTCGTACCTTTCTATCAGTTGATGATCAATAAGATGGGCAAGATTATCACCATGCCCGACTTCTTGAAGTTCCGCTACACCAAGCGTACTGGTTACTGGCTGTCAGTCATCACGCTGGTGGCTTACATTCTTACAAAGGTCAGCGTAACGGCTCTTACTGGCGGTATTTTCTTCAAGTATCTATGGGGTCTGAACTTCTGGTATGGCGCTATTGGTCTGATTCTTGTAACAGCAGTATTTACTGTGTTTGGCGGCATGAAGGGTGTGATGACACTCTCTACCATCCAGACACCTATTCTTATTATAGGCTCTTTCCTCGTTCTGTTCCTCGGACTGTCTGCTCTTGGCGGAGGAAACATTGCTGAAGGATGGACCAGCATGATGGACTATTGCGGACAGTTGAACAATGGCTATGGCACTACTCACATGTTCCACTGGGAAGAAGGAGACTCGATGTATCAGGAATATCCTGGATTTGTGGTGTTCCTTGGTGCATCTATCATCGGCTTCTGGTATTGGTGTACAGACCAGCACATCGTTCAGCGTGTGCTCGGACAGGTACCTGGTGAAGACAATGCCGAAGTGATTAAGCGTGCACGCAGAGGTACCATTGCTGCAGGTTTCTTCAAGGTGCTTCCTTGCTTCATGTTCCTGATTCCTGGTATGATCGCTGCTGCTCTGGCTCAGAAGGGTGCCTTCACGATGGAAGAGACCGATGCCGCCTTTGCCATCATGGTTCAGCAGGTATTGCCCGCTGGTATCAAGGGTATCGTCACCATTGGTTTCATCTGTGCACTCGTTGCTTCTCTGGCAGCATTCTTCAATAGCTGTGCAACACTCTTCACCGAGGACTTCTACAAGCCTCTGAAGAAGGGCATGAGCGAGGCTCACTATGTGCTTATCGGCCGTATTGCCACAGTGGTAGTTGTGATTCTGGGCTTTGCATGGCTGCCTATCATGATGGGTATGGACACTCTCTATAACTACCTGCAGGGTATCCAGTCGCTGCTGGCTCCCGCTATGGTGGTAGTATTTGCCTGCGGTATCCTTAGCAAGAAGATTACCCCGAAGGCTGGTGAGTACACCATGATTCTGGGCTTCCTCATTGGTATGGTCCGTCTGGTTACCAATGTCATCACCGACACTGGCCGTGCCACGATGGAAGGTGCTTTCTGGGAGAACACCGCTTGGTTCTGGCAGACTAACTGGCTCGTATTCGAATGCTGGCTCCTGGTATTCCTGCTCTTGTTCATCTATGGTGTTTCGATGGTTACACCTGCTCCTACAAAGGATCAGATCGACGCTATCACCTTTACCAGCGACTTCAAGAAGTCTATCAAGGAGAGCTGGGGCACCTTCGATATCATTGGTACATTGGTGGTTATCGGCCTCTGTGCTTCATTCTATGCTTACTTCTGGTAAAAACCACACATAGGAAATGACAAAATTCTATGGCGAATTTTCAAAGGTCTGGCTTTCAGTCGACTGTATTATCTTCGGATTCGATGAAGGTAAGCTGAAGATACTGATTGGCAGGCGTAAGATGGATCCCGGGCGCGGCGAATGGAGCCTCTACGGAGGCTTCGTCGCCAGCGACGAGAGCGTGGACGACGCTGCCACACGTACGCTTTACGATCTGACAGGCCTGCGAAATCTGTATATGCGCCAAGTAGGAGCCTTCGGTAATGTCGATCGTGACCCTGGTGAACGAGTCGTCTCTGTTGCCTATTATGCCCTCATCAATGTGAAGGACTATGACGATGAACTCCGTCGCGAACATGGTGTAGAATGGATTGATATCAACGAGATACCACAACTCTATTCCGACCATAATGAGATGGTGAACAAAGCCCGAAAGATGATGCAGCAGAAGTTGGCTAACGAGCCTGTTGGTTTCCGTCTGCTCCCAAGCCTATTTACCCTCACACAACTTCAGAAGCTCTATGAGGCTGTGAATGGCGAGGAACTCGACAAGCGTAATTTCCGCAAACGCATCAAGGAGATGGACTTTATTGAGAAGACGGAACTGATCGACAAGACAAGTTCAAAACGCGGCGCACACCTTTATCGATTCAACAAACGGGTTTATAATGAAGACCCAACCTTTAAACTGTAATAATTATGTTAGAAGAACTAAAAGAAAAAGTATTCAAGGCTAACCTTGACCTGGTTAAGCAGAACCTCGTTATTTTCACATGGGGTAATGTATCAGGTATTGACCGTGAGCACGGACTGGTAGTCATCAAGCCCTCAGGCGTTGACTACGATGTGATGAAAGCATCCGATATGGTAGTAGTTGATCTCAATACAGGTGAGGTCGTCGATGGTGATCTCAATCCCTCATCCGACACCCCTACCCACTTGGTGCTCTATCGTGCATTCCCCAACATCCAGGGTGTCGTACACACCCACTCTACCTATGCTACAGCATTTGCACAGGCAGGTCGCGACATTCCTAACATCGGCACCACCCACGCCGACTATTTCTATCAGGACATCCCCTGCACACGTGACATGACTGAGGCTGAGGTAAAGGGAAACTACGAGCTCGAGACTGGTAATGTCATTGTGGATGAGATCCTGAATATCCGCAAGATTAATCCTGATCACACACCTGCAGTGCTCGTAAAGAATCACGGCCCGTTCTCATGGGGAACATCACCCGACAATGCTGTGTATAACGCCAAGGTGATGGAGCAGTGTGCCAAGATGGCATTCATCGCATTCTCTGTGAATCCTAATCTGACGATGAATCCGCTGCTGGTTGAGAAGCACTACATGCGTAAGCACGGTCCTAATGCTTACTACGGACAAAAAGGACAGAAACATTAACAATAAACTAAAAAACGAACAACAATTATGATTAAGGCATTTGACAATTTTGAGATTTGGTGGGTAACTGGTGCACAACTTTTGTATGGAGGCGATGCAGTAGTTGCAGTTGATGGACATTCTAAGGAGATGGTTGCAGGACTGAACGAGAGCGGCAACATCCCCGTGAAGATTGTATATAAGGGCACAGCAAACAGTTCTAAGGAAGTAGAGCAGATCATGCTGGCAGCCAACAATGATGAGAAGTGCGTAGGTATCATCACCTGGATGCACACTTTCTCTCCCGCAAAGATGTGGATCAAGGGTCTGCAGCAGCTGCAGAAGCCTATGCTCCACTTCCACACTCAGTATAACGCAGAGATCCCCTGGGCTACGATGGATATGGACTTCATGAACCTGAACCAGAGTGCTCATGGTGACATTGAGTTCGGACATATCTGCACCCGTATGCGCGTTCCACGCAAGGTGGTTTGCGGCTACTGGAAAGACGAGGCTGCTCAGAAGCAGATTGCCGTCTGGGCTCGCGTAGCAGCAGGTGTTGCTGATGCTCACAACGTGCGCTGTCTGATGTTCGGTATGAACATGAACAACGTTGCCGTTACCGATGGTGACCGCGTAGAGTTCGAGCAGCGTCTGGGCTATCATGTTGACTATTATCCCGTATCTTCTCTGATGGAATATTTCAAGAAGGTAACCGATAAGGAGGCTGATGAACTCGTAGAGGAGTACAAGAAACTCTACACCATCAAGATCGACGAGAGTGGTGAGCAGGTTTACTGGGAGAAAGTGAAGAATGCAGCTAAGGCTGAGATTGCTCTGCGCCGCGTACTGAAGGATGAGGGTGCAACAGCCTTCACCACCAACTTCGACGACCTGGGCGATGCTGATATCGACGCTCCTGATTTCTGTGGTTTCGACCAGATTCCTGGACTCGCTTCACAGCGCCTGATGGAAGAAGGTTATGGCTTCGGTGCAGAAGGCGACTGGAAGACAGCCTGCCTGTATCGCACACTGTGGGTTATCCAGCAGGGTATGCCTACTGGCTGCTCATTCCTCGAGGACTACACGCTGAATTTCGCTGGCGACCGTTCTTCTTGCCTGCAGAGCCACATGCTCGAGGTTTGTCCGCTGATTGCTACCGACAAGCCTAAGCTCGAGGTTCACTTCCTTGGCATCGGTATCCGTAAGCAGCAGACAGCCCGACTGGTATTCACCTCTAAGACAGGGCGTGGTATCAAGGCTACTGTCGTGGACCTTGGCAACCGTTTCCGCCTGATTTCTCAAGAGGTAGAGTGCATCGAGCCAAAGCCCATGCCAAATCTGCCCGTTGCCTCTGCCCTGTGGATTCCTCAGCCCACCTTCGAGATCGGTGCTGCAGCATGGATCCTGGCTGGCGGTACTCACCACAGCGCTTTCTCATACGACATCAACGAGGAATACTGGGAAGATTTCGCAGAGATGCTGGGTATCGAGTATGTGAAGATTAACAAGCAGACCAACATCGCCGACTTCAAGCAGACACTTCGTAACAACGAGGTTTACTTCATGTTGAACAAAGCACTTAGATAATTTATGAACGCAAAACAGACAATCGAAGCAGGTAAGGCCATTCTCGGTATCGAGTTTGGCTCTACCCGCATCAAGGCTGTCCTCATCGACGAGGACAATAAGCCCATCGCACAGGGCTCTCACGAGTGGGAAAACCAGTTGGTAGATGGTCTCTGGACCTACTCTACCGAGGCTATCTGGTACGGACTTCAGGACTGCTATGCAGAACTGCGCAAGGATGTACAGAAACAGTACGACTGCGAGATCGAAGCCCTCGCTGCCATCGGCTTCAGTGCTATGATGCACGGCTATATGGCCTTCAACGATAAGCAGGAGATCCTCGTGCCTTTCCGCACATGGCGTAATACCAATACTGGTAAGGCTGCTGCAGAACTCTCTAAACTCTTCAACTACAACATCCCCTTGCGTTGGAGCATCAGCCATCTTTATGAGGCTATTCTCGACAATGAGGAGCATGTCAGCGACATCAAGTATCTCACCACTCTGGCAGGCTATGTTCACTGGCAGGTTACCGGTCAGTTTGTGCTGGGTGTAGGCGATGCTTCTGGTATGATTCCTGTGGATCCCAAGACCAAGACTTACGACGCTACGATGGTGAAGAAGTTCGACGAGCTCATCGCTCCCAAGGGCTTCTCATGGAAACTGCTCGACATTCTTCCGAAGTCACTCAATGCTGGTGACAATGCCGGATTCCTGACTCCTGAGGGTGCCAAGAAACTCGATGTCAGCGGACACCTGAAGGCTGGTATCCCCGTATGTCCTCCAGAGGGCGATGCCGGTACTGGTATGGTAGCCACTAATGCCGTTAAGCAGCGCACGGGTAACGTCTCTGCAGGCACATCTTCATTCTCAATGATCGTGCTCGAGAAGGAACTCTCTAAGCCTTACGAGATGATTGATATGGTGACGACACCCGATGGTTCGCTCGTAGCCATGGTTCACTGTAACAACTGCACCAGCGATATCAATGCGTGGGTAGGTCTGTTCAAGGAGTATCAGCAGCTGCTGGGTGTTCCCGTGGATATGAACGAGCTCTATGGCAAGTTGTTCAACAAGGCTCTTGAGGGCGATACCGACTGTGGTGGACTGATGGCCTACAACTATGTCTCAGGCGAGCCTGTGACTGGTTTGGCAGAAGGTCGTCCGATGTTCGTTCGCTCTGCTGGCGATAAATTCAATCTCGCCAACTTCATGCGCGCTCACCTCTATGGTGCCATCGGCGTGCTGAAGATTGGTAACGACATCCTGCTGAAGGAGGAGAAGATCAAGGTGGATCGCATCACGGGTCATGGTGGTTACTTCAAGACACCTGGTGTAGGTCAGCGCATGCTCGCAGCAGCCCTTAACTCTCCAATCTCTGTGATGGAGACTGCTGGCGAAGGTGGTGCCTGGGGTATTGCCCTGCTGGCTGGCTATCTGATCAATAAGAACGGTAAGAATCTGGCCGATTACCTCGAGGATGTGGTCTTTGCAGGTAACACCGGTACCTCTATCGCTCCTACTGCTGAGGATGTAGCAGGCTTCGAGAAGTACATCGAGAACTACAAGCGCTGTCTCCCCATTGAGCAGTGTGCTGTAGATAACAAAAAGTAAACGAAGGATAAGTGGGGGGGATTTACCCCTGCTTATCCGTATTATAAATAAATAAGGTATAATAGCAATGAAGAAACTACTCATCACACTGTCTGTAGCAGCTTTCTCCATGCCCCTCATGGCTGAGAATGTGAAGGCAACGATTCATGCCGACCAAGCTGGAGCCAAGATTAACAAAGAGATCTACGGACAGTTCTCCGAGCATCTCGGATCTTGTATCTATGGTGGTCTCTGGGTCGGTGAGAACTCACAGATTCCCAACATCAACGGCTACCGCAAGGATGTCTTCGAAGCCCTCAAGGCACTGAAGATTCCCGTAATGCGCTGGCCTGGCGGTTGCTTCGCCGACGACTATCACTGGATGGACGGTATCGGCCCGAAGGACCAGCGCCCCTCACTGCGTAACAACAACTGGGGTGGAACCATCGAGGATAACTCCTTTGGTACTCACGAGTTCCTGAACCTCTGCGAGATGCTCGGCTGCGAGCCTTATATCAGTGGTAACGTAGGCTCTGGCACCGTCAAGGAGATGGCTCAGTGGGTGGAGTATATGACCTCCGATGGCGATACGCCGATGGCTCGTCTGCGTCGCGCCAATGGTCGTGAGAAAGCATGGAAGGTCAAGTACTTCGGCATCGGTAACGAGGCTTGGGGCTGTGGTGGCAACATGACACCCGAATACTACTCTAACGAGTATCGCAAGTTCAATACCTATCTGCGCGACCAGGGTGACAATCACCTTTATCGCATCGCCTCTGGTGCCAGCGACTACGACTACAACTGGACCAAGGTGCTTATGGAGAATATCGGGCGCCAGATGAACGGTATCAGTCTGCATTACTACACCTGCTCAGGTTGGAACGGACCCAAGGGCTCTGCCACCAATTTCGATAAAGACCAGTATTACTGGGCACTGGGCAAGTGCCTCGAAATCGAGGAAGTCATCAAGAAGCACAAGGCCATCATGGACGAGAAGGATCCTAAAGGCAAGATCGGTCTGCTCGTCGACGAGTGGGGCACTTGGTGGGACGAGGAGCCAGGCACCATTCCTGGTCACCTCTATCAGCAGAATGCCCTCCGCGATGCATTCGTAGCAGCACTCTCGCTCAACGTCTTCCACAAATATACAGACCGCGTGAAGATGGCAAATATCGCACAGGTAGTCAACGTGCTGCAGTCGATGATCCTCACTGATCAGGAAGGTACAGGCCACATGGTGCTTACTCCTACCTATCACGTCTTCGAGATGTACACACCGTTCCAGGAGGCCACCTATCTCCCACTCGACCTTGAGAGTGAGGTAATGGCCGTCAGCAAGGGTTATTACAAGGAGAAGAAGGAAGCCAAGGACGAGGGCTACCGCCCCTGCCCGATGCTCTCTGCCTCTGCAGCAAAGACACAAGACGGCAGCATCGTGCTCGCAGTCACCAATGTGTCTCTCGACAAGGATCAGACCATCGATTTCAACATCGAGGGCTGCAAAGCCAAGACCGTCTCAGGCCGCATCCTCACATCAAAGAAAGCCGACGACTTCAACGACTTCAAGAATCCGAATGTCGTTGCTCCTAAGGCTTACAATGATGCTAAGTTGAACAAGGGTGTGCTGACTGTTAAAGTTCCCGCAAAATCTATTATCGTTTTAAACATCAAATAAACTTATTATGAACGACAACAAAGTAATGAACATGGCAGCGGACAATATCCGTATCCTCGCTGCCTCAATGGTTGAAAAGGCAAAATCGGGTCACCCCGGTGGCGCTATGGGTGGTGCTGATTTCATTAACACCCTCTACAGCGAATTCTTAGTCTATGATCCTGAAAATCCTGCCTGGGAAGGTCGCGACCGTTTCTTCCTCGATCCTGGTCACATGGCTCCGATGCTCTACAGCCAGCTCTGCCTGATTGGCAAGTACACCCTCGAGGATCTGAAGAACCTTCGTCAGTGGGGTTCAGTAACACCTGGACACCCCGAGCGCGAGATTGCACGCGGTATCGAGAACACCTCTGGTCCTCTTGGCCAGGGTCATGCTTTCGCCGTTGGTGCAGCCATCGCCGCTAAGTTCCTGAAGGCTAAACTTGGTGCTGAAGTGATGGGACAAACCATCTATGCTTATATCTCTGATGGTGGCGTGCAGGAGGAGATTTCTCAGGGCGCTGGCCGTATCGCCGGCAACCTCGGACTCGACAATCTCATCATGTTCTACGATGCTAACGATATCCAGCTCTCTACCAAGACAGAGGTGGTGACCACTGAGGACACTGCCAAGAAGTACGAGGCTTGGGGATGGTTCGTACAGAAGATCGACGGTAACGATGTCGATCAGATCCGCGAGGCCATCAAGAAGGCTCAGGCCGAGAAGGAGCGTCCTTCTCTGATCATCGGCCACTGCGTCATGGGTAAGGGTGCCCTGAAGGCTGACGGTAGCAGCTACGAGAAGAACTGCGCTACTCACGGTGCTCCTCTCGGTGGCGATGCTTACATCAACACCATGAAGAACCTGGGTGCCGATCCTGAGAATCCATTCCAGATCTTCCCCGAGGTTAAGGAAATGTACGCTAAGCGCGCTGAAGAGCTGAAGAAGATTGTTGCTGAGCGCTACGCTGAGAAGGCTGAGTGGGCTAAGGGTCATCCCGAGCAGGCTAAGCAGCTGGAGGAGTGGTTCAGCGGCAAGGCTCCCAAGATTGACTGGAGCAAGGTTGAGCAGAAGCCTGGTTGCGCTACTCGTAACGCATCGGCTACCGTTCTGGGTCAGCTGGCTGAGCAGGTGCCCAACATGATCTGTGCATCAGCCGACCTTTCTAACTCAGATAATACCAACGGTTTCCTGAAGAAGACCAAGGACATGGTTCGTGGCGACTTCAGCGGTGCCTTCTTCGAGGCAGGTGTTGCTGAGCTCACCATGGCTTGCTGCTGTATCGGTATGGCTCTGCACGGTGGTGTCATCCCCGCTTGCGGTACCTTCTTCGTATTCTCTGACTACATGAAGCCCGCCGTACGTATGGCTGCCCTCATGGAGCTGCCCGTGAAGTTCATCTGGACCCACGAT
>OMXO01000123.1 GCA_900315035.1 uncultured Prevotella sp. | reverse complement strand
CCTCCTTCTGACAACAAAGGTAGGGATTTGGCCGTAATAAAGCAAATTCTTCACTGATATATTCTATCAGAGCGCAAAATTAGAGTCCCCATGTTACACAAATTATCTGTGGAATCCGCGGCTTCTGTTTTGCTGATGCTCTTCCTTCATATCCTGAACGATATAGGAGAGTTGCCCCTTCACTCGCTCATTCTCATCAGATTTTAAGAAGGGTAGTGAGGCCTTAAGCACAGTCCCTGCTGCTTCCTCCTTGTCGGGCTGGCTATTCATATAGCGTTTTACATCGCACTACTGATGATAGGTAAAACCACGTTTTTAACTTTTAAAAGTAAAAAAGCGGCACAAAATTTGTTTTTCCAAAGTAAAAAGTGTATCTTTGCCGTCGAAATCAAATTAATACATTGCTGTATGGATAGACTCTTCAGTACTTACGGACGTTTGCTGGCTGCGACTAACTTGCATTTCACCCGTTATCTCTATGAGCAAATTAACTGGGACAACAAGCTTATTGTGATTAAGGGAGCCAAGGGAGTGGGCAAGACAACGATGATATTACAACATATTCTTCGAACGTTCCCTGATAAAGAAAAGGCTCTCTATGTATCGTTGGATAACGTATGGTTTGCCAACCATTCTGTGCTGCAGTTGGCTGAATATCACTATACGCACGGAGGAACTCACCTTTTTCTGGACGAGGTGCATAAATACAAAGGATGGCAGCAGGAAGTAAAGAATATCTATGATTCGTATCCTGATATGCATATCGTTGTGACAGGCTCATCCATGCTGAAGTTGGAGGAATCACTCGTAGGTGATCTGTCACGACGTCACAGACAATATACATTGCACGGACTGTCCTTTAGGGAGTATCTTCAACTAGAGGAAGTTGCAAAGCTGCCAGTATTGACTTTGGAAGAACTACTGAAGAACCATTTTACTACAGCATCGGAAATAACTTCAAAGGTAAAAGTATTACCTTACTTCGAGAAATATCTTGAACGAGGCTATTACCCTTTTTACCGTGAGGAAGGTGACGGATTCTTCGATCGATTACAGCAGATTATCGATACGATTGTAACCTCTGAGATTCCTTCTGTAGCCAACATAGAATATGACTCTGTATATAAAGCCAAGCAGCTGATGGCGATTTTGGCTGAATGTTCGCCCTATACACTAAATATCAGTTCGCTGTGTAAGACGCTCCAATCATCGAGGAACAACGTGTTGAAACTGATTGACCTCATGGATAAAGCTGCCCTGATGCGACGTCTCTATGCTGCATCTGAAGGCATGAACATGCTGACGAAGCCAGAGAAGATACTCTTCAACAATACCAATCTGATGTATGCGCTGGCTCCACAGGTTGAATCTGGAACTATGCGCGAGACTTATCTTTCCTCACAAACTGGTGTAGCCCATCAACTGAGCATGCCAACGCAGGGCGACTTGGTGGTCGATGGGAAATGGCTCTTTGAAGTTGGTGGGAAAAACAAAGGATTCTCACAAATCAAGAATGTAGAGAACAGCTTTGTCGTCAGCGACAAGATAGACATTGGGCACGGTGATAAGATACCTCTTTGGCTTTTCGGATTGCTCTATTAAATAAAAATGGCACAAGATGTGCCATTTTTATTGTTTAATACTCATCCTCGTTGAAGTTTAAAGCACATACTGAGTACCAACGAGTTACGGCGCTCTGTGCCATTATTGTGCCACGAATTCTATACATAAGATCAAAGATTATGCCAGGAGCTTCTTTACAATCTCAGAGATGACTCGGCCATCAGCCTTTCCTGCCAACTGCTTGCTAGCTGTGCCCATAACCATTCCCATCTCCTTCATGCTTGTGGCTCCCACTTCAGAAATAATCTTCTTCACCTCTGCCTCAATCTCCTCTTGGGAAAGTTGTTTCGGCAGATAACTCTCCAACACTTCTACCTGTGCCAACTCTGCATCAGCCAAGTCCTGACGTCCTGCCTGTGTGTAGGTTGCCGCAGTCTCCTTGCCCTGCTTTGCAAGTTTTGAGATAATCTTCAATGCATCAGCATCAGCCAATGTGTCGTTGGCTCCTGGAGCAGTTTTTGCTTCAAGGAACACTTTCTTAATGTTGCGAAGCGTTTCCAAACGCACCTTGTCGCGAGCCTTCATCGCAGACTTGATGTCCTCGCTAATTAGATCGAATAATGCCATAATATCGTTATTATTATCAATCAATACGTTTTTATGTTGCAAAAATAATCGTTTTCCATCAGAACAACTCACACTTCTATAAAGTTTTAGTTTTATTTAGCGATTAAACTGTCAATGTCAGTCATAGTATTCTATTTGCAGTTCCTGGCTGACATCAAACTCACGGTCATCATCATAGAAGTAAACCAGTCGCAGGTCACGATACACTGACGGAACCTTCAGGACTTCCAGTAGATGCCATTTGGGCTTGCCGAAATCATACGATGAGCGGTCAAGGATAATTCTGTTCGAAGCATAATCGAAATGATAGTAGCCACCACCTAAACATGAATCACCCGGTTTCAGCAAGTCTTTATGCTGGTTGACCATGCCAAGGCGGAAGTAGCCATCAATTGTTATAATGAACTTAGGGAGCGTCATAAGGCATGTCCACCAGATACTTTAATGACTTGACCTGTTAGCATTCTTGCCTGCTCACTCGCCAAAAACAGAATTGTTTCTGCAATATCTTCCGGCTGGATCAGTTTTCCCATAGGAATGACTGGAAGAACTGACTGTTCCAAATCGGCGTCAATCCATCCCGTCTGAGTGGGACCTGGTGCAACACAATTGACGGTAATGCCGTACTTTGCCACCTCCAAGGCAATGCTGCGGGTAAGTGCTTCAAGTGTAGCCTTACTTGCTCCGTAGGTTATCTGCCCTGCAAAAACCTGTGAAGAATCGGTTGAGATATTGATGATGCGTCCATAATCAGCGCGATGGGTAATCATCTCCCTTGTCATCAGGATGCTTCCGCGGACATTGACCGCAAAAGTGTCATCAATCACATTCTGTGTAATTTTCTCAATGGTGTCGATACCGTCCATGTCACCATCGGCCGCATTATTGACCAGAATATCGACCCTTCCGTACCGTTCAAGGACTTTCGAATAGATTTCCTTTACGGCAGCTTCATGCGAAATGTCGCTTTCCAGAATCATATAGTCGGCATTCATTTCCTTTAGCCTGCTCTCAACACGATCAGCATTCCCTGAGTTTGCCTCGAAATACCTGTCCACACCGTTCTTGTCTGTCTTCGATTGGTCGAACTGCCTATGGATTCTCTTGTAGATTAAGACCACCTTCGCCCCTTCACGAGCAAAGGCAAATGCTGTTGTTGCCCCTATCCCCTGTGGGTTATTTGCTCCTGTAATCAGAGCTACTTTATCCTTAAGTCCGTAGTTAACCATATAATGACCTTCTTTTGTTTTATTTGAAATCCCAAAATCCTGTGCCAGTTTCAGGATCAAACTTCCTACCTATAGCACCGACGACAGTTGGACGCAGTTCAATTTCGGCAGTATATAGAACGGTTGTGGCCTTAAGATGTCCTCCCGCCATTCCATGCTGACCGTCTTTCTTGAATGAGAACAAGGCATGTGTATGATGGAAGAGTTTGCCATCATCGTCTCTTACGACATTGCCGTTGAGTGATACCAGTTCCAGCATCCCCTCTAACTGTTCAGTCTCAAAACTGCCAGTTTCGGGAATGAACACCTGCAGCTCAGCACTCTGACAACCGCCTATACCGGAGAAAATGGCTGACGGTATGGATTCCTTTTCGCAGATTTCGAGAAGGGTGCTGATTATTTCGTCACCTCTATCCATACGGACATAGTAGTTATCGCCAATCTTTCTGTATTCCATCTTAATAATTTGTAAAGTTGGATGCAAAGATACGAATAATAAGGGGAAAATGAGTACCTTTGCCCTCTGATTTAATAAGAATTGTGATATGGACTACCTACCCAAAGATCCTGCAATACTGGTTTCGAGCGTCAACATGCTTCTGAGAGACGAAGATTTTGACACTTTGGAAGCGTTGTGCTACAACTTTGGGACGGAGCCAAAAGATATAAAGAATTACCTATACAGACATGGATTTGTTTATAGCGAAAAGCAGAAGCAATTCCGTCCGATAGGATATGATAAGAAAGAATGATAACGAAAGACAGTATAGAGACAGCCTATAGTTTTCTGCATCAGAAGCAGAGGATCTATGTTCATTCTACGCTCGACTGGCAGAAAG
>OMXO01000029.1 GCA_900315035.1 uncultured Prevotella sp. | reverse complement strand
AAAATGAAGTTAAAAGGAATGAGCCCGGTGCAATACCGAGCTCAATACCTTAGGGAATAAATAACGTGTTTAACGTCCAACTTCTTGGGTTCACTTCATTTTAGCACACCTTCTCTTTGTTTATGAGTTAATCTAATGGAATTTCGGGATGCTGAACAGCGAGTGGCATATCTTTCTGCGAGAGGTAGAACATGTAGAGGACTGCAGGTTTCGAGCCTCGGTTCTCACCGTGATGGATCGTGTTCACCATCTCAACGACGGCCTCGCCAGCATGAACGGTCTTCTCTTTACCATCTTGTCCGATGATGGTCAGTTCGCCCTCAACCAGAACACCGTAGTTCATAACGGGATGATGGTGCCAACCCAACTTCTGGCCAGCGGGGAACACATATTTCATGGCTACCAGTTCGGGGCGACCTTCGAAATAGTCGGGCAATTCTACACCGTCCCAACTCTGGCTGGTACGAATCAGTTCGCTCTTCTCAACCTGTGTAGCTACTGCGTTATCAGCTTTCGCATCACGGCATGAAGTCAGCAAGTTTGCGCCGCTGAAAGTCAGGGTGGCGGCGAGCACCCATTGCATCATTTTTTTCATTGTCACTTTATTTTTATTTTATAATAGGTGTAAGCGGATAAATAATATTTACGATGAAGATGTTGGCAGCCAGAATGATGAAGTTCATTAAAAGACCGATGCGCATAAAGTCGCTGAAACGATAGCCGCCAGGACCATAGACCAGCATGTGTGTAGGCGAACCGATGGGCGTAGCAAAGCTGCTGCTCACGCTGATCATCAAGGCAATGAGGAAGGGGTAGGGCTCGTAACCCAACTTTTCGGCAGCCTCGTACATGATAGGGAAGAACATGGCACCAGCAGCCGTATTCGAAATGAACTCAGTGATGAAGGTGCCGACGAGGCAGATGGCTGTCATGACAACAAGGGGATTAGTGCCGCAGACATCGAGAATGCCCAATGCGAGTCGCTCGGCGATACCAGTCTTCTGAATGGCTAAGCCTAAGACGACCGAACCGGCAAACACCATCAGGATATCCCAGTTGATGGCTTTCATAGCCTGGTCGGGCGAGCAACAGCCAAGAATAAGCATGGCGAAAGCAGCAAGCAAGGCGCACTGCAATAGCGGGAGAACACCTACAGCCGAGAGGGTTACCATGACAATCATGACGAGTGATGAGAGGAGGGTCTTGACACCGACGTTAATCACCTCTTCGCCTACTATCAATCCCTGGGTCTTGGTTAGATTTATAATGTCCTTGATACGGCCGGCAAACACCAATCGGTCGCCACCAATCACGAACTCGTTCTCATCTACTTGGACTGCTGTATTGTCGAAGTGACTCATCTTGATGAGACGACCTCCCTCAAAGTCGAGCAAACCAGTATTCCCAAGCGTCTCGCCAATCAGTTTGCTGTCTGATGGTACGATCAGTTCGACCGTATAGTCATCGGTATCTGTGGCGTCGGTCTCAGGAGCTTTGCGGTCGGGCAATAGTCTGCGCATCGCAATGATAGAGAGTATGCCTACAAAGAGGCAGAACAGACCTGGAATCGTGGTGGACAGAACGTTCATGGCTGTGCCCGTCTTCTCGGCATACAGACCGGAGATAATCAGGTTCGGAGGTGTTCCGATTAAGGTACACACACCACCCATTCCTGATGCGTAGCTGAGGGGAATAAGCAGTTTGGAGGGCGAGATATTCAGTTTCTTAGACCACATCTTGACAATGCCAACGAAGAGCGTTACAACGGTGGTGTTGCTGAGGAAAGAACTGAGTATAGCTACGGGCACCATCAGTCTTACAACGGCTCTTGAGTAGCCGTTGGGTTGGCCCAGAAGATTCTTGACTATCCATTGCAACACGCCCGTATGCGTCAGTCCGGCTACCACGACGAATAGCACGCCAACGACGACTACTGAATTAGAACCGAAGCCAGAGAAAGTCTCTTTGGTATCGAGCACGCCTGTCAGGAATAAGATAGAAATGGCACCGAGAAATACCAGATCGGCACGCAGTTTCGTAAAAAGCAGGATGGTAAACATCGTTAGCACGGTTGCTATCGTGATCCATGCATGGAGGTTGAATCCCCAAAAAACGATTGACTCCATAATTCAGATTTGTTTCTATGAATTTACTCAATAGATTATTTTTTGCAAAAGTATGTAGATTTTCCGAGACTACCAAGAAAAACGCCGAAAAGTTTGGCTTTCCCGAGAGTATTTATTGCCTTTGATATTACTCGTGGTGATAGGGTTCGCCCTTGATGATGGTACAAGCGCGATAGATCTGCTCGGTGAAGACGAGGCGTATCATCTGATGGGAGAATGTCATTTTTGAGAGCGACAACTGCTCGTTGGCTCGAGCATAGACAGCGGGAGAGAAACCGTAAGGTCCACCGATAATGAAGACAAGCCGACGGGCCGTATTGCGTTTCTGCTCGAGCCAGCGGGCAAACTCTATGCTGCGGATTTCTCGTCCGTGCTCATCTAAAAGCACTACTGTGTCAGAAGATTGTAGCTGTTTGATTATCAACTCTCCTTCTGCTGTCTTCTGTTGCTCTTCCGAAAGGCTCTTCGTGTTCTTGAGTTCAGGGATAGTGACAATCTCGAAGGGCATGTAATGACTGATGCGTTCCACATAATCACTGATGCCGGCCTGGAAATGTTTGTCGGTAGTCTTGCCTACAAGAATCAATAGTGTCTTCATATCTTTTCGCTAATTACGTTCGGGGAGCGTTTCTGAAGCCAGGAACTCATCGAACTGTCTCTGATAGCCATTGAACACGTTGATGTCAACTTCACCTTGGATGCCAGCCACACGACCGTCGGCACAAAGCTGCCAGTATGTGAGGCGCAGATCAGGCTTGTACTCGCTGTATCTGGCAATCCAAACGCGGTAATTACGCTTTAATTCGGGTTGGTCGGAGAGATAGTTGTTGACGAACATCTGGTTGACGTAGAGTATTGGCTTGACACCAGTCCATCGCTCTACGGCATCAAGCCAGACGCGGATATGACGGAACATCACCTCGGGTCCGCCCATCTGCTGAATCTGAGCCTTGCTTGGTTCGACATCAAGCACAGGAGGCAAGTCGCCAGAACGGAACAAGGTGTTTCGGATAAAATGCTTGGCCTGTTCGGCACCACTCGAGCGGACAGAGAAGAAATGATAGGCACCAGCGCGGATACCGTGTTTGCGGGCTTCGGCATAATCGTTCACATAATAGCGGTTGCGGATACTCGTGCCCTCGGTGGACTTGATATAGACAAAGGATACCGGATAGTCGGCTGTTCCACGAACGTTCTGACTGCCGCGCTTTCCAACGCTGGTAATGCGCAGTTTGTCCCATTTGATGGGGAAACGCTTCCGGCCCGCCTCGTGCTGATAGCGGGCTATATCGATGCCATAGATACGTTCTGAGGTATAGCGCATACGCTCACCTTGGAATTTGCCTTTGTTCCATTCGCCGACACGCAGACGGGGATTCTCCTGTGCTATACGCGACAACTCGATACCGAATCCCTGGCGCTTGTCGTTCTCCCAATGTCCTTCGAAATAGCCACCGTTCTCAGAGAAATAGGCACCATGACCATTTGCGTAGAGTCCGTGCATATCGCCAGCGAAAAGTCCCAAGGAGTCGGGACGAATCCCTAACATTAAAGTATCTTGCTGACAGAATCCCAAAACGGTTCGCCCCAGCGTGTCGAGAACCACAGCCAGACCTTCCTTCTGCTGATTCTGCCACGAACCTACGTTCCTAACCGTCAGCGACTGGTTCAGAAACATCTCAAGACGCGCACCACCAGCGAAGGCCTGCACGAGCTCGTAGCCCTCGTCCTGAACATTATGACGGTCGAAATAATACTGCAGTTCTTCCTGTACCAAAGAGTCGGGCGTGTGACCTGTAGTATCTATCTGATGAATGTGCGTCTGGGCGAGGCGCATTCCTGTGTGGACGGGTCTTTTTATAAGTTCACCTGCCGCCATAAGTACAGCGACAGGTGCTATGAGGTATAAAATAAACTTTTTCAATGTTTACTTAGACGGACTATCGTCCATGTTCACGGTTTTGAAACGAAATTCAGAAGCGTTGATATATCGGATATCATACTGGGCATTTTTCTTGCCTGTGTATTGCTTACGCAACTTCAGGAATTTTTTCTCGATATCCTTGCGCTTGAGGGCTGTAACGACAACGACGGTACGGTTGGGCATGCCCAAGGTCTCTGCACAATAATTGCGTAACTGATAAGAGTAGTTGCTGCGGCCTGCTACCATTTTTTTCTTTGGCATGAGCCATACGCTATCTACTTCCTGAATATCCGTAAAGTGGATGATAGAATCGTTGAAAGAGGCTACAAAACCGAACATATAAGCTTTGGGAACTACATAGTTCTTAGCCGATGCCGGCATAAGGGCCGAAACTGCGATCAAGGCAGCAACGAGAGTGATGTGTTTAAAAAATTTCATTTAACCTAAATATGTCTTTAATATTTTATTCTTTGTACATGCACGGAGTTTGCGGATGGCTTTCTCCTTGATTTGGCGTACACGCTCGCGAGAGAGTCCGAATTTCTCGCCAATCTCTTCGAGAGTCAGTTCTTGCTGGTTGAGCCCATAAGAGGCTTCTACCACCTTGCGCTCTCGGTCGTTGAGGATGGTCAGCGCAGCCTGTATCTCAGATTGGAGCGACTCGTTGACAAGACTATTGTCGGTCGTCGGAATCTCATCATTGACCAGAACGTCGAGCAGGCTGCTGTCTTCACCATCACTGAAAGGGGCATCAACTGACACATGATGGCCATTGACACTCATCGCCTCGTCGATCTTATCCTGTGGCAGATCTATCTTATCGGCAATCTCATGCAAGGAAGGCCGACGCTCGTTCTCCTGTTCGAACTTGCTGATCTCACGGTTAATCTTATTGAGCGATCCCACCTGATTGAGAGGCAGTCGGACGATACGGCTCTGCTCCGAGATGGCCTGGAGGATACTTTGACGAATCCACCAAACTGCATATGAGATAAACTTAAACCCGCGCGTCTCATCGAAACGCTCTGCTGCCTTCAACAATCCCAGATTTCCCTCGTTGATGAGGTCGGGGAGGGTAAGTCCCTGATTCTGGTACTGCTTAGCCACAGAAACCACAAATCGCAAATTGGCTTTCGTCAGCCGTTCAAGTGCCTGTGCGTCACCTTTCTTGATGCGTTGTGCGAGTTCCACTTCTTCTTCAGCCGAGATCATCTCCTCTTTGCCGATTTCCTGTAGGTATTTTTCCAGCGAGGCACTTTCCCGGTTGGTGATTGATTTAGTGATTTTAAGCTGTCTCATATTTAGTTCTGTTTTTAGCCATTTTGCAAAATTAGAGCATTTTTCCGAGACAACCAAAAAAAAAGCCACGAATTTTAAGTTTCGTGGCCTTTTTCTTGGATTTTCGTTTATTCGTTCTGCAAAGGAACGGCAAAATAGCCTTTCTTTCCTGTCGGATAGATACCCTGAATATAGAGTACAGGTTCCTTGCTCGTAGAGGCTTCCTTGACAGCATTCTGCAGGTCTTCGATAGTCTTGATGCTTTCGTCGTTTACCTTCTGAATAATGAAGCCCTTCGGTACGCCGGCATCCTTCAGTTTTCCACCGCTGATCTTCAATACCTCGAGACCATATCCGATATTGAGTTGTTCCTTCTGGGCATCGGTAATGGCGCGGAAAGTACCGCCCAGCACATCGAGATCGGCATTCTTCACGACCTTCGTATTGCCTTGTTCGTTCTTCAAGGTAGCGGTAGCGGTGTGGCTCTTCTTGTTACGCAAGTACGTAATGGATACTTTATCGCCAGGACGTTTCTTGGCGAGGATACCCTGCAGTTCACCGAACTTGGTTACCTTCTGACCATCGACAGCAGTGATGACGTCGCCTTCCTTCAAGCCTGCAGCTTCTGCAGCACCGTCTTCAACAACCTTTGCGACATAAATACCTTCCATTGTTCCGAGGTCAACCTCCTTGTCCTTCTCCTTTTCGGCATCTACATAGTTCTTGACGTCAGTACCCTGGATACCGATCATTGCTCGCTGAACGTTACCATACTGCTTGAGGTCATCGACCACCTTATTCATAATGGTAGTAGGAATTGCAAAACCATAACCGATGTTAGAACCTGTCTGAGAGTAAAGCATGGCGTTGATGCCAATCAGTTCACCGCGAGTGTTCACCAAAGCACCACCAGAGTTTCCTTGGTTGATGGCAGCATCGGTCTGGATAAAACTCTCAACACCATTGGCACCAAGCGTACGAGCCTTAGCAGAGATAATACCGGCCGTTACCGTATTGTTAAGTCCAAGGGGATTTCCAACAGCAAGTACCCACTCGCCGACACGCACATCGTCGCTGTTGGCGATAGTAATGGCTGGGAGATTCTTGCCGTCGATCTTGATGAGAGCCAGGTCTGTGGTCTTATCGGCACCAATGACACGGGCTGAATATTCCTTATTATCAGTCAGGCTGACAGTCAGTTCATCAGCACCATCGACAACGTGATTATTTGTTACGATATAGCCATCAGCCGAGATGATAACACCAGAACCAGCAGCAGCACGTTTAGGAGTCTGCACCTGACGCTGGCGCTTCTGACCATTATTTCCTTGACCGCGTCCGAAGAAGCCACCGAATGGATCAGAGAAGAAATCCTCGAAAGGATCACTATACTCGATGGTCTGAACCTTAGAGTTTTGAACAGACTTGATATAGACCACAGACGGTAATGCCTTCTCTGCGGCATAAGTGAGATCGACCGGCTGTCCGGCAGGAGCTGCAGCGACAACTGGAGCGGGGGCAGAGGTTGTGGCTGCGTTAGTGTTGGAGATAGCAGCTACTGAGAGAGCCAAGGCAACGACACATACAGCAGGCGTTGCGACATTTACAATTTTTTTCATATTCTCATTCATTTTGTTATAATTTTAAATTCAACATCACAGCTGAGGGCTGCGTTAACCCTTTCGAGTTTTGATGGTGCAAAGATAGGGTCAAAAATCCGTTTACTGACAAAATGTCGTGAATATTTGTCCCATTTTAACAATTAAGGCTCAACCCTTAACGCGCATTTGCGATTAAGGACTCAAATCTTAAATTACTGACAAATTTAAGGATGTGTGACATTTTTAGTTGCATATATGCAATTATCTTAAGTTTTTTGTCATTAAGATTTCCGTTTTATAAAAAAATAGCGTACCTTTGCATCCGAAAGCACTGTCACGGCTTGTCGCTGGTGTCAATATGTCACGAGAGGAAAGTCCGGGCAGCATAGGGCGCCCCACTTCTGAAAGTGGAAGCTATTGGTGACAATAGGCTAAGGCAGAAGAGAACGACCGCCTCGCAAGAGGTAAGGGTGAGAAGGTGGTGTAAGAGACCACCAGCCAGTGGGTGATCATTGGGCTGTGTCTGCTGGGGGCTGCAAGTTCGCGTAAACCGTCGGCTGAGGGTTGCCCGCCCGATGCTTCGGCTCCGATGGAGGGTAGAACGCTTGAGCCATGGGGTGACTCATGGACTAGATAAATGACAGGCACCATATTAAATGGAACAGAACCCGGCTTATAGGGGCAGTGCTTTCTTTTTACAGATTATTGATGATTAGTACTTATAGTTGTCTATGGAAGGGTATATGCGCGGAGTTATCAGGAAGGTTTACCTTACTATCCGTTTCTTCACAGAGAAACGGGTGATGACTCAGGCTGCGGCCTTGACGTATTCGACGCTACTCGCCATCGTTCCTATCTTAGCCGTCGTCTTTGCTATTGCCAGAGGTTTCGGTTATAATAAGTACATTGAGATATGGTTCCGTCAGTCGTTGGCCTCTCAACCACAGGTTGCCGATGTCATCGTAGGATTTGTGAACAGTTATCTGGTACACACACAGAGCGGTATCTTCCTTGGGGTCGGCTTGATATTCATGCTCTATACGGTCTTGATGCTGGTGAATAATATTGAGGAGACGTTTAACCAGATATGGCAGGTCGATAACTCGAGGCCTATCATCCGCTCTCTAACTAATTATCTGGCCATGTTCTTCCTTTTTCCTATCATCATCGTGGTGTCGATGGGTCTCTCCATCTTCATGTCCACAGTGGCTAATTCCATGAACCACATTGAACTTCTAGGGCCGATTGTCTCGAAATTGCTCGATTTTTCACCTTATTTATTATTATGCGGGTTGTTCATCGGGCTTTATGTTTCTATGCCTAACACGAAAGTCAAGTTCTCGTGTGCCGTCATACCAGGTATTCTGGCTGGTGTTGCCATGCAAGTGTTACAGCTTGTGTATATCCATTCGCAGATATGGGTGACGAGCTACAACGCTATCTACGGCTCGTTTGCCGCCTTTCCGTTGTTTATGCTCTGGGTGCAGATTTCGTGGACAATTTGTCTGTTTGGAGCCCAGCTCACCTATACGAACCAGAATCTGAATAGGGTAGGTTTCAACTTGGAGCCCATGGATATCCACCCGAAGATCGATATGACCGACGATGAGACGGGAGAAGCAGCCAGAGCTCTCTATGCCGACAGAATAGATTCTCTTTGATTATCTGACGGAGATTCTGCGTCGGAACTCCGAACATGTGATGGCTGTAGCAATGGCCACATTCAGACTATCAGCAGTATCTCCTTGATGAAAATCTGGAATCAACAACCGCCGATTCACCTTGGCTCTTACCGCGTCAGAGATCCCATTTCCCTCATTACCCATGATAATGAGTCCTTCGCCTGAGAGAGTCTGCGTATAGATATTCTCTCCATCTAAAAATGTACCATAGACAGGATAGTCGGAAGGAAGGGTATCTAGCAGTTCTAAGAGATTGGTATATATCACATTAACGCGGGCTATGCTGCCCATTGTTGCTTGTATCACCTTGGGATTCCATGCATCGGCCGTTTCTTCGGAACAAATGATGGTGTCAATGCCGAACCAGTCGGCTATCCGGATGATAGTGCCTAAGTTGCCGGGATCTTGGACACCATCGAGAGCGAGAGTCAGAGATTCCCTAAGACTGACAGGATCAGTTGGTTGTGGGATAGGGAAGATAGCCAACACTTGTTGAGGGTGTTGTTGGAAACTGACTCGCTGCAACTCTTCTTCACTGACAAGGGTGTAACCGACACCCTTTGGAGCATCCCAACTCTCTGTGGCATAGAGGGCTAATGGCTGATAACGTTTCAGCAAGTCACCGACGACTTTTGTGCCTTCTGCCACAAAGCATCCTTCGCGCTTACGGTATTTTTTTTGTTCAAGCTGACGAATATATTTCTGTTGATTTTTGGATATCATGATAAAAAAGTCGTTAATTCGGTCGCAAAGTTAAGAAATTATTCGTAATTTTGCAACTTACAAGCGAGAATGTTGATGAAGAGAGCTCAGTTTGGCCGTTTCCTTACTTATATCGCAGGTACATTATTGTTGTGTGCCTGTTCAGCTTCTCGTGATCTTCCTGAAGGAGTTTATATGCTGAATCGGATTCAGGTTCTGACGGATAGTAGCTATAAGGATGTCAGTCCGACGCAGATGAAGAGTTACGTAAGGCAGAAACCTAATTCCCGTTGGTTTTCTACTGTGAGAATTCCGTTAGGGGTCTATGCGATGGCAGGAAAGGACAGCAGTTGGGTGAACCGTTTGTTACGGTCTATGGGAGAAGCGCCTGTTGTTTACGACTCTGCCTTGGCTCGGCAGACCTGTCGGGACTTACAGCTTGCACTCCAGAATAAAGGCTATCTTGACGCTGAGGTGGCGTTCTATCCGGAACGTCATAAGAAGAAGATTGATGCCATCTATCTGTTGCGCCCGGGGCAGCCTTATTTTGTCCAATGGCTCGAACGGGATATCCAAGACTCGGTCATCGCGGGTCTATTGAAAAACAGGAAATCGCTTTTATACGATGGTATGCAGTTTAATACTGATGTTCTTAATGATGAACGTTCAGAGATTGCCCACTTCCTACAGAACCAAGGTTATTTCCGTTTCCACAAGGAGTTTATTACTTATACGGCAAGAAAAGACGAACAGAACCACCAGGTGATGCTGGGGATGATTCTACATCCTTACAGGAGCGACAATGAGTCGAACGACACACTTCACAGCCGATATATGATACGGCAAATCACATACGGAAGTGGCATGCCTGACGACTCTATCATCCACTTGCGACAATCGGTGTTGAAAGAAAATACGTTCCTTGAGAAAGGAAGGCCTTATAGCGCCAGTGGACTGCAGAATACCTACAATCATTTCGGACGTCTTGGGGCTGTGAGATATACGAATATCAGTTTTCAGCAAGTGCCGGATACTGCCTTGTTGGATACTCGTATTATGATACAGACGAACAAACCTTCATCTATTAGCTTCCAGCCTGAAGGAACTAATACTGCTGGCGACTTCGGTGCTGCAGCCTCACTGACTTACCAGAACAGAAATCTTTTTAAAGGCTCCGAGACCTTCAGTCTGAAACTTAGAGGTGCTTACGAAGCAATCCGAGGACTGGAGGGATACAGCAATCAGGATTTCGTTGAATACAGCATAGAAGGTAGGGTAAGTTTCCCGCGATTCGTTCTGCCTTTCTTAAGTGAGGATATCCGGCGCAGACTTATAGCCACCAGTGAACTCTCTGTAATGTACGACTCTCAGGACCGCCCAGAGTTCCATCGTCGAATACTCTCTGCTGCCTGGCGATATAAGTGGCAGCCGCAGAACCACCATGACAGTTATCGTATCGATTTTGTTGATTTGAACTATGTGTTCATGCCTTGGGTCAGTGAGACATTCAGACGTGATTATCTCGATAACCCCACGAATCCGAATGCGATTTTAAGTTACAATTACAAAGACCTATTTATCATGAAGACGGGCTTTGGCTATTCGTACAGTAACCGCCGCCTTTCCATCAGAACTAATCTTGAGGCAGGTGGTAACCTGTTGAATCTCTATACCTCTATTTTCGGTGGTAACAAGAATAGTGACGGACAGTATAAAGTGTTTGACATCGCCTATGCCCAGTATGTGAAGGCTGATGTCGATTTTTCACATAATCTGTTGAGCCAGGAACGTCAGGACCAACTGGTCTTTCATGTTGGATTAGGTGTGGCTTATCCCTATGGAAACTCTACTGTATTGCCTTTCGAGAAACGTTATTTCTCAGGTGGTGCTAACAGTGTGAGAGGATGGACAGTCCGTAGTCTCGGTCCTGGTAATTACAAAGATAAAGACGGTCGTATCAACTTCATTACACAAACGGGCGACATGAAACTTGACCTGAACTTGGAATATCGTACACATCTCTTCTGGAAATTTGGCGGAGCAGCATTCATCGATGCTGGAAATATCTGGACTCTCCGAAACTATGAATCGCAGCCAGGAGGTCAATTCACGATGTTAGGACTTTGGCAGGATCTCGCCGTAAGCTATGGATTGGGGTTGCGTCTAAACTTCGAGTATTTTGTGCTACGCTTCGATCTGGGTATGAAAGCTATCAATCCGGCCTATAAGACTGAAGATGAGGCCCATTATCCCCTTATCCATCCGAGGATGAGTCGCGATTTTGCCTTCCACTTCGCTGTGGGAATGCCTTTCTAAATATAATTTATGTGAAAACCCGTTGGGATTTCATTTAAATTTTGTACCTTTGCACGAAAATATATAAAGACATGCTGAAATTCATATCGTTTGGAAGCGGTAGCAGTGGTAATTGTTATTATCTCGGAACCGCCACAGACGGACTGATAATAGATATTGGCGTAGGATTGCGCACACTGAAGAAACACTGCAGGGATTACGGCATTAAGTTGTCGGATGTACATCGTGTACTTATCACACATGACCATGCTGATCATATCAAGTCAGTGGGCGCCTTTAGCCATGAGTATAAGGTGCCAGTATATGCCACAAAGAAAGTGCATGAGGGCATCGATCAGAACTACTGTATCACTCGTAAGGTAGCTATGGAACGGAAGATGGTGCTCGTTCCTGGACAACGTGTCCAGTTGGGAGAGTTCTCTGTGCTTCCTTTTACAGTGCCTCATGATGCCAGTGAGAACTTGGGCTTTGAGATTCAGTCAGAGGGTATTACATTCGTTATTATTACAGATGTGGGTAGCATCACCGACGACATCCGTGAAAGCATTTCCAGAGCGAATTATCTGGTTATTGAGGCTAACCATGATGAGGAGATGCTGTTAAATGGTCCTTACCCTGAGTATTTGAAAAGACGTATCCTCAGCGACACAGGCCATCTTTCGAATAAGAACTGTGCTGAGGCATTAGCCCATCATATGACCGAGGGATTGAAACACGTGTGGCTATGTCATCTGAGTGAGGAGAACAACCATCCGGAACTGGCGCGTAAGACGGTGGAGACAATTCTTCGCAGTTATGGTATCGTGGTCGGGAAGGACGTGGAACTTGAAGTGCTGAGGCGACGATTGCCAACCGGCGTATATGAACTTACCTGAATAAAGTAAAGACGATGAAAGAAGTGATTGTGAAAGATGCCGACCTGCAGCAGGCAGCGATGGAAAGTATGGATGCGTTCGTAAACGTCTTTGTGAAAGCCATCTATGACGCCATCGGTGGTGAAATAACAGCAGAGACGATGGGCGAGTTGAATGCCGACCAGATGACATTGCTGGCTTGGGATATCCTGCATCAGGAAGTGATGGATGGCGGCTTTGTTCAGCTCATTCACAATGGCTACGGATCTTTCATTTTCAAGAATCCATTGGCAAAAGTGTTGAGATTATGGGATATGCGTGGCCCCTCGAAACTTATTTATGATGCCCATACTTTATGGCTCAAGCACCGTGAGGAAATCGAGAAGGAATGTAGCGACGAGGAGTTTATGGCGCTCTTTGAGCAGTTCCCTGACTTCGACAACCTTGATGACCAGTTTGTGGAGAATGAAGAGGAATGGGTTGACGATATCGCTCATTACATCGATGATCATCTAGAGAATTTCGCAACGATTAAATGAACAAAGAGCAGGAACAAATCAGGAAGAAAAGCCCTGTACAGATAAAGAATAGGAAGGCCTCGTTTGAGTACTTCTTCATAGAGACCTACACAGCAGGCATCGTTCTGACGGGTACAGAAATCAAGAGTATCCGTTTGGGAAAAGCCAGTCTGGTAGATACGTATTGCACCGTTATCAATGGTGAACTCTGGGTGAAGGGAATGAATATCAGTCCTTATTTCTATGGATCTTACAATAATCACGAGATGAAGCGTGATCGTAAACTGCTGTTGACAAAGAAAGAGATACGCGCCCTTGAAAGTGCTACCAAACAGACGGGTTACACCATCGTCCCGCTGCTTGTCTTTATCGACAGTAAAGGTCGGGCTAAGATGGATATTGCCCTTTGTAAGGGAAAGAAAGAGTTCGATAAGCGTCAGACGCTAAAAGAGAAAGAAGACCGACGAGAGATGGACCGAGCAATGAAAGTATATAAATAGTATATAGTGAGCAACAGACTTAACGATATCATTCAGCAAAGGATACTCGTCCTCGATGGAGCGATGGGTACGAAAATACAGACCTACGGTCTCACGGAAAATGATTTCCGGGGAGACCGTTTTGCCTATTTAGAGGGACAATTGAAAGGCAACAATGATGTGTTGTCTCTGACACGTCCAGATGTCATACGCGACATTCATCGCTTGTATTTGGAGGCCGGAGCAGACATCATAGCCACTAACACCTTCAGCAGTCAGCGCATCTCTCAGGCCGACTATCATCTTGAAAGCGAATCTTCAGAAATGGCTCTTGCCGGAGCCCGTCTTGCCAGATTGGTAGCCGATCAATACAGCACACCAGAAAAGCCCCGATTTGTAGCCGGTTCCATCGGACCGACAAATAAGACTTGTTCGATGTCACCCGATGTGAGTGACCCTGCTGCACGAGAACTAACCTACGATGAACTGCTTTCAGCATACGAGGAACAGGTAGATGCACTCATGACGGGTGGGGTGGATGCGCTACTTATTGAGACGATATTCGACACCTTGAATGCCAAAGTGGCTGTTGATGCAGCTATGCGGGTAATGGAGCGTCGTCAACAAGAACTGCCTATCATGCTTTCTGTTACCGTCAGTGACCTTGCCGGTCGTACGCTTAGTGGTCAGACGCTCGATGCTTTCCTTGCAAGTATGAGTACTTACCCCATTTTCTCTGTCGGACTGAATTGCTCTTTTGGTGCCACTCAGATGAAACCGTTCCTTCGTGAATTAGCTCGCCGAGCACCATATTATATCTCTGCCTATCCGAATGCCGGACTGCCCAACTCTTTGGGACTTTATGACGAGACGGCAGATACGATGGCACCAAAGATGGGAGAACTTGTGGATGAAGGCTTGGTGAACATTATCGGTGGTTGTTGTGGTACCGACGAGTCTTTCATTGCGGCCTATGTTCCATTGGTAAAAGACAAGAAGCCCCATATCCCTGTTGCCAGGCCTCAATCATTGTGGCTTAGCGGCCTTGAACTCTTGGAGGTTTCACCTGAGGTGCAGTTCGTTAATGTAGGCGAACGTTGTAACGTCGCTGGTTCGCGGAAATTCCTGAGGCTTATCAAAGAGAAAAATTATGACGAAGCCCTTAGTATCGCTCGTAAACAGGTTGCTGATGGTGCTCTCGTGATTGATATCAACATGGACGACGGTCTGTTGGACGCTAAGACGGAGATGGTAAATTTCCTGAACCGTATTGCTGCAGAGCCTGATATCGCTCGAGTTCCTGTCATGATCGACTCTTCTGATTGGGAGGTTATCAAGGCTGGACTGAAGTGTGTCCAAGGTAAGAGCATCGTCAACTCCATTTCTTTGAAGGAAGGTGAGGAAAAGTTCCTCGAGCATGCCCGTGACGTGAAACGTTATGGGGCTGCCGTCGTGGTTATGTGCTTCGATGAACAAGGTCAGGCTACCACTTACGAACGCCGAATTGAAATTGCGGAAAGGGCGTACAAGCTTCTGACAGAAGAGGTTGGCATGAATCCTCTCGACATCATCTTCGATCCTAATGTATTAGCTGTTGCCACAGGTATGGCTGAGCACGACAGCTATGCAGCAGACTTCATCCGAGCTACCGGTTGGATTAAACAAAATTTACCAGGTGCCCATATCAGTGGCGGTGTGAGCAACCTCAGTTTCTCTTTCCGAGGCAATAATTATATCCGAGAGGCTATGCATGCTGTATTCCTTTATCACGCCATTAAGAATGGCATGGACTTCGGTATTGTAAATCCCTCATCAAAAGTAACATACGAAGATATCCCTCAAGAACAACTTGATGTGATTGAATCGGTCATTATGAATACTTCTGCAGTTGCCTCAGAGCGACTGATAGCCCTTGCCTCAGAAACTCAAGAAACAACTCCGGCTAATACAGGATCGACTATTTCTGTTGAAAAGTCAAGAGCAGAGATACCGGTGGATGATCGATTGATAAATGCTCTCGTAAAAGGTTTAGGCGACAATTTGGAAACAGATTTGAAGGATGCTTTGGCAATATATCCCCATGCAGTTGATATCATCGAAGGTCCCCTCATGTCAGGTATGAACATTGTTGGTCAGCGCTTTGGAGAGGGAAAGATGTTTCTGCCCCAGGTGGTTAAGACTGCCCGAACCATGAAACAGGCCGTAAGTATCCTACAGCCCTATATTGAGGCCGAGAAAGCAGAGGGCGGAACACGGGCTGGGAAAGTGCTGTTGGCTACCGTGAAGGGGGATGTCCATGATATCGGCAAAAATATTGTTGGAGTGGTCATGGCATGCAACAATTACGATATTATCGATATGGGTGTGATGGTGCCAGCAGAGCAAATCGTGCGTAAGGCCATCGAAGAAAAAGTCGATATTATAGGTCTTAGCGGTCTTATAACTCCGAGTCTTGAAGAAATGGTCAATGTGGCTAAGGAACTTCAGCGCGCAAGGCTTGATATTCCAATCATGATTGGAGGAGCTACTACCAGTGAATTGCATGTAGCACTGAAGATTGCACCCGTTTATTCTGGGCCTGTCGTATGGATGAAAGATGCCTCACAGAATGCCCTTGTAGCAGCCCGACTTATGAACGATGAACAGCAGATAGAAAATGAACTCTCGGAAAAGTACCAGCAATTGCGTGCTGACTATCAACAGCAGCAGAACGAATTGGTATCCCTCGAGGATGCAAGAAAAAACAAGCAAAATCTATTTTAAACAATGAAGAAGAATATTTTTTTAGTCTTAGCTTTGCTTCTCTCACTGACAGCAAACTCACAAATGAAACGAGAGATGCGTGGTGCATGGATACAGTGTGTCAATGGCCAATTCCAGAATTTAGGTACCGCGAAGATGCAACAGACGCTGACCTATCAGCTCAACGAGTTGCAGAAAGATGGGGTGAACGTCATTATATTTCAGGTTCGTCCTGAGTGTGATGCTCTCTATGAGAGTAAACTGGAACCTTGGAGTCGCTTCCTTACCGGACAGCAAGGTAAAGCTCCGAATCCTTACTGGGATCCTCTTCAATGGATGATTACAGAGTGTCACAAACGCGGTATGGAGTTGCATGCATGGATTAATCCGTTCAGAGCCAAGACCAAGGGGACGCGTCAGTTGTCTCCCAGACATATTGCTGTTCGGAAACCGATGAACTGTTTTGCTTATGACGAACTGTTTATATTGAACCCTGGGATTCCCGAGAACCGTGACTTTATCTGTGAGGTGGCCAAGGATATCGTGAGCCGTTACGATGTCGATGGCATCCACATGGATGACTATTTTTATCCTTATCCTGTTGCAGGTGAGACTATTCCTGACGATGAATTGTTCCAGGAACGGTCTAATGGTATTAGGGATCAGCGCGATTGGCGACGTTATAACGTGAATCTTTTTATCGAGCAGTTCTATAAGACCGTACACGCTACAAAACCATGGGTGAAGGTCGGTATCTCACCTTTCGGTATCTATCGTAATAAAAAAAGCTCTCCTATAGGTAGCAATACCAATGGCTTGCAGAACTATGATGACCTCTACGCAGACATCCTCATGTGGGTAAACAACGGTTGGCTCGATTATTGTGTACCTCAGCTCTATTGGGAGATTGGCAATAAGGCTGCAGACTATGAAACCCTTATCCGTTGGTGGAATCAGCATGCAGGCAATCGCCCTCTGATTATCGGTGAAGATGTGGAACGTTCAGTTAAATTTACTGATCCTAAGAATCCCAATACTCATCAGCAGCCTGCAAAAATGGCTCTTCATCGTGAAATGCCCAATGTTCAGGGAACTGTTCTATGGTATGCTAAAGCTGCTGTTGATAATGTGGGGAACTATGGTACCAATCTCCGTAATGTCTATTGGAGATATCCCGCACTACAACCATCGATGCCTTTTATCGACAATAAGGCTCCTGGCAAGGTGAAACGCCTGAAACCCGTGTGGATTGACAATGACTATGTACTGTTCTGGACTGCTCCTAAAGCAAAAAATTGGGGCGACGAAGCTGTAAAATATGTAGTTTATCGTTTTGCTAAGGGTGAGAAGGTTAATACCGACGATCCTTCGAAGATTTACGCCATCACCAATGAGACGTTCCTCCGTTTACCTTATCAGGACGGTCGTACAAAATGGGTATATGCAGTTACTGCTCTTGATCGGCTACAGAATGAGAGCAAGGTGGTGAAGAAAAAGGTAAAACTTTAATGGAAATCGGTTATGAAGCAGATGTGGTATGTGTTGGCTTTGGCCATCGTCATAGTGTCGTGTGGAGGCAGAAAGCAAATGTCGGCTGACGAAATTGCCCAAAAACTCGACAGTGTAAAAGCTGTAGAAGTTAAGGAGAAATTGAAGTTACAAGGTGTTGACTTGGAAACTTCTGATAATCCGATGAAGACGTTCTATGACAGTTTGTCCATGCAAACACTACCCATCAGCTATTCCGATGACTTTGTTAAATTCCTTCCTGGCTTCACTGTCATGCAGCCAGAGATTGCCAGCTATATGAATCTGGGTACCGATAACAAGCATAAGGCGGCTTGCTTGCCTGAGAGCGTTGGTGCTCGTTTGGTGATGGTTGCCGATGAGGAGAAAGGTTCAGATCATATCTACAGCATCTGGCTCTATTCGCTTGATAGTGATTATTTTCCTGTAGATAAGTTGTGCCTATATGCGGCAGATGATAAAGAAGATGATTTGTTAGAAGAGAAATTCGTTCAATATTTCTCGATTACCAGCGACTATGAGATTCATCTGCTTGACTACTCTGAGACCAAACAAAAGACGCAATCGGAAGAGATTTATTACATTGATGCATCACGCCATTTTCAATTGGGCGCAACGAAACTGGAATAGTTTAGTCTTTCAACAGGTCATCTAAGAATTTGTTCAGATCGTCATCTAACCCTTCCATCAAGTCTGGATCGATAATGACTGTCTCGTCATCTACGAGATAGAGTTCTGCAATAGTTTCCTTATCATCGTCCTCCAGGACAAAAGAGAATGGTTTCAGAATCGACATGTCTTCAATGGTGGCCTTGTGTTTATCGATGCATTTGCGTAGGATAGACGGTATTTTCTCATAGAAATCATCGTCTTTATTCTCTATCCACTGTTCAACGACACAACGGGTTATCTCCACTTCGTCATCGTTGAAAACTGTAAGCTCGCCTGTGTCCTGAGATACACGGATATGGATATCAGTCATTATTGCTGCTTCTTCAGAGGCAGGAAATTTCTCTGTTATCTTACGCAAGGCGCGCTCAATCTGTTGTAACGTCTGTTCGCTGGTTTTCATTGCTAGTGCTATTTAATCGGCACAAAAGTATAAAAAAACTTCCGTAATTGCAAACGATTACGAATTTTTTTGTGAAAAATACCCTATTTTACTTTGATTTTTCGTGAGATTATCGTACCTTTGCAAAGTGCATACTAAAATAAGTCATTCAGGTATTGTAGAATCAGTTTCAGGCGATAGTGTGAAGGTACGTATCCTCCAGACATCTGCTTGTGCAGCCTGTAAGGTGGCATCACACTGCAATGCTTCCGAATCGAAGGAGAAAATTGTAGATGTGCTCAACGTGCGAGATAGTGCATCCTTGAAGGTTGGTGATCCGGTTATGGTCTGTGCGTCCCGCTCTGTGGCTAATCGGGCTTTGCTTCTTGGTTTTGGCTTGCCTTTTGTCATTCTCGTGGCCGTGCTTGTCGTCGTACTGCAACTTTTTGGACATGAGGGTTATGCTGCCCTTTCTGGTTTGGGTGCCCTGATTCCTTATTATCTTGTGCTCTGGCTCTTTCGTGATCATATCAGTCAGAAGCTCTCCTTTCAATTAGAAACAATTTAATTACAAACTAAAACAAATATCAGAACATTATGAATTTCATCTTGATTGCAGTGATTGTCTTGGGAGCCATCGGTCTGATAGCTGCTGTTGTGCTGTTTGCCGCCTCCAAGAAATTTGCTGTCTATGAAGATCCCCGTATCGCCCAAGTCAGCGAGGTACTTCCGGGTGCCAATTGCGGTGGATGTGGATTCCCAGGATGTAGCGGTATGGCTGATGCACTCGTCAAGGGTGCTGATGCCGGAAGTATCGACGGACTGTCTTGTCCTGTTGGTGGTGCCGAGGTTATGGGAAAGGTTGCCGATCTGCTGGGGATGGCTATTGCCAATTCCGAGCCGATGGTTGCCGTGGTGAGATGTAATGGCACATGTGAGCATCGTCCTCGCATTGCTGAGTATGCCGGTCTTCGTACATGTGCAGCCATGCATGCCTGTGGTGCCGGTGAGACGGCCTGTGGCTTCGGCTGTTTAGGCTGTGGTGATTGTGAGGCAGCCTGTCAGTTTGATGCCATCAAGGTTAATCCCAAAACGGGCATCCCTGAAGTCGATGAAGAAAAGTGTACTTCTTGTGGCGCATGTGTCAAGGCTTGTCCTCGTAACATCATCGAACTCCGAAAGAAGGGTCCGAAGGGTAGGAGAGTGTTCGTTTCTTGTGTGAACAAGGATAAAGGTCCTGTGGCTATGAAGGCTTGCACAGTGAGTTGTATCGGTTGCGGCAAGTGTGTGAAAGAGTGTAATTTTGATGCAATTACCGTAGAGAATAATGTTGCCTACATCGACCATACGAAGTGCCGCTTGTGCCGTAAGTGTGTGACAGTGTGCCCGAAGCATGCTATCATCGATGTCAATTTCCCCACACCACCGCCCGCTCCGAAACCCAAAGAGCCAGCAGCTCCGAAGCCTGAACCTGTAGAGAAAACGGCGCCAGAAGGAAAGCCTGCTCCTGTAGAGAAGCCAGCACTCGTAGAAGAGCCTGCTCCTGTAGAGAAGCCAGCACTCGTAGAAGAGCCTGCTCCTGTAGAGAAGCCAGCACTCGTAGAAGAGCCTGCTCCTATAGAGAAACCTGTAGAAAGGCCGAAGCCTTCGCATGGCGCGATGCTCGATTCGGAATCATCTATTTCCATCAAATAAGAAAGGAGACTATCATTATGAATATAAGAACATTCAGCATAGGAGGAATTCATCCTGAGGAGAACAAACTGACGCATGAGGCCGTTACTCAGGTGGCAGCTTTGCCTAAACAGGCCATATTCCCGTTAAGTCAGCATATAGGTGCTCCTGCTAAACCAGTCGTACAGAAAGGAGACAAGGTGAAGGTGGGAACGTTGATTGCCGAAGCGGGCGGTTTCGTCTCTGCACCTATTTTCTCGTCTGTCAGCGGTACTGTTTTCAAGATTGATACTGCTATCGATGCCACAGGCTATCGTAAGCCCGTGATTATTATTAATGTAGAAGGCGACGAGTGGGAAGAGACCATCGACCGTTCTGATAATCTGGAGACTGTAGAGGCTCATCCAGAACTCACCCCAGAGGAGATTGTTACCCGAATCAAAGATGCAGGTGTTGTTGGTATGGGGGGCGCTTGTTTCCCAACCTTCATCAAACTTACTCCACCGCCTACAGCAAAGGCAGAATGCGTGATTATCAATGCTGTAGAGTGTGAGCCTTACATCACTGCTGATTTCCGTCTGATGATGGAACATCCCGACGAGATTCTTGTTGGTCTTGAACTGCTTATGAAGGGTGCAAAAGTAACGACGGGTTATATCGGTATCGAGACGAACAAGATGCCTGCCATCGAACTGCTCACTCGTAAATGCGCAGAGAAGTTTAATAACACGGCTTATTCTGTAGAGGTTGTTCCACTGAAACAGCGCTATCCTCAAGGTGGTGAAAAACAGCTTGTCGATGCAGTTATCAATCGTCAGGTTCCTGCACCTCCAGCTATTCCTGTAAACGTTGGAGCAATAGTTCAGAATGTGGGTACTGCCTTTGCTGTATATGAGGCAGTTATGAAACGTAAGCCACTCTTCGAACGTTACACCACAGTAACAGGAAAACGTTTGAAGAATCCTGGCAATTTCCTCGTTCGTATGGGTACGCCAATGCAGGAACTTATTGATGCTTGTGGCGGTATGCCAGAGGGTGACAACAAACTGCTCGCTGGTGGACCGATGATGGGTAAAGCACTGACCTCGACAGAAGTGCCTATTTGTAAGGGAACGAACTCTGTGACGATTATCTCTGGTGACGAGGCCCGTCGTAAGGAACCTCAGCCCTGTATCCGTTGTGCTAAGTGTGTTGGCGCTTGCCCGATGGGATTGGAGCCTTATCTGCTTGCAAAGATCTCAGAAGTGAAGAATTGGGAACGTGCCGAGCGTGAGGATATCGTCAGTTGTATTGAGTGTGGCTCGTGCCAGTTCACCTGTCCTGCCCATCGTCCGTTGCTCGATAATATCCGTCAGGGAAAAGGCACCGTCATGGGTATCATCCGCGCTCGCGCTGCTGCGGCTAAAAAATAATGTTCAATGTTCAATATTTAATGTTCAATGAATTAAAATGGGAAAATTAATTGTATCATTATCACCACACGCCCACGGCACGGATACCGTAGAGCGCAACATGTACGGTGTGATCATCGCCCTGATGCCTGCACTGCTCGTGTCGTTCTATTTCTTCGGCTTGGGTTCTGTCATCGTATGTCTGACAAGTGTGGCAGCCTGCGTCTTCTTTGAGTGGGCTATCAACAAATATATCCTCAAGAACGAGAGGAATACGATTCTCGATGGTTCTGCAGCCTTAACAGGCTTGCTACTCGGCATGAACCTCCCGTCAAACCTCCCGATATGGATTATCATCATCGGTGCACTGTTTGCCATCGGTGTTGCCAAGATGACGTTCGGCGGACTGGGGCATAACATCTTTAATCCGGCATTGGTAGGTCGTTGCGCTCTGCTCGTGGCGTTCCCTGCCCAGATGACATCATGGCCTTTACCTGGTCAGTGGCTTCAGTACACGGATGCACAGACTGGTGCTACTCCGTTGGCACTGATGCAGCAGGCTATCAAAGATGGTAATATGGATTTGCTCGCTCAGATGCCGGATGCCTTCACACTCCTCTTTGCCGACTTCTCGCTCAATGGTGGTGCGGGTGCTATCGGCGAGATCTGCGACCTGGCTCTCATTGCTGGTCTTATCTTTATGCTCTGGCGTAAGATTATTACATGGCATATTCCCGTCAGCATCATTGGTACTGTTTTGGTACTGAGTTCTCTGCTCCATCTGGCTAACCCCATTTATGCCGACCCATTCGTGGTGATTCTCTCCGGAGGTCTGATGCTTGGTGCCATCTTCATGGCTACCGACTACGTCACCTCTCCGATGACGCCAAAGGGACAAATTATCTATGGTGTCTGCATCGGTCTGCTCACGATTGTTATCCGTAACTGGGGTGCCTATCCAGAAGGTATGTCGTTCGCTATTCTTATCATGAATGCGTTCACACCTCTTATCAATAATTATGTCAAGCCCAAGCGCTTCGGTGAAGTGCCTGCAAAGAAATAAGGAGGATCCGACGTATGAAGAAATTAGAATCATCTTTGACGAATATGGTGCTGGTGCTCACTGGAGTAGCAGTCATCATGGGTGGTATCCTTGCTTTTGTGAACAACCTTACCGAAGGTCCGATCAACGACCAGAAGGCCAAGACTCTTGCCAATGGTATCAAGACGGTTATGTGCGTATCCGATCTTACCGTCACAAAGACGGATACTGTTAAGCAGAACGATGCCAAGGGCAAGGAATTTACTTATATTATTTATCAGACGCAGGATGCCCAGGGTAAAGATCTCGGTGCTGCCGTAGAGAGTACGACGGGCGGTTTCGGTGGTGATCTGAAAGTGCTTGTCGGTTTCGATCCCGAAGGTAAGATTCTCGGCTATACTTTGTTGGAACACGCAGAGACTCCGGGACTTGGTGCCAAAGCTGACAAGTGGTTCCAGAAAGGTGAAAAGGGTGATATCATCGGTAAGACGCCCTCTGAGCCTTTGACGGTATCTAAGGATGGTGGTCAGGTCGATGCCATTACGGCTTCTACTATTACCAGCCGCGCTTTCCTATTGGCTGTGAACAGTGCTTACAATGCTTATAAGACCACACCTGTCGATGCAGAGAGTGGTGCTACAAAACAGAAGAAGGAGGATTAAGCTATGAATGCAATACAGATTATCAAGAATGGCATCGTCAAGGAGAACCCGACGTTCGTCCTGATGCTCGGTATGTGTCCTACGTTGGCCACAACCACCTCTGCCATCAACGGTATGTCGATGGGTCTGGCAACGATGGCTGTGCTTATCTGCACCAACGTCGTGATCTCATGTCTGAAATCCATCACGCCCGATAAGGTGCGAATTCCAGTGTTTATCGTTGTAATTGCTGCGTTTGTGACCATCCTGCAGATGGTTATCAAGGCCTTCCTGCCTGATATCGACGCAGCTCTCGGACTCTTTATCCCGCTGATTGTGGTCAACTGTATCATCCTCGGTCGTGCAGAGTCGTTTGCTGCCAAGCAGTCGCCTCTAGCTTCACTCTTCGATGGTATCGGTATTGGTCTCGGTTTCACGCTCGGACTGACGCTTCTAGGCATTTGTCGTGAGTTGTTAGGCAATGGTTCAGTTTTCGGATTTACGCTGTTGCCCGAGACCTACAATATCCTGCTCTTCGTCCTGCCTCCGGGTGCTTTCATCACCCTCGGCTTCCTGATTGCTATTGTTAACAAACTTAGAAACGCTTAAGTTATGGAATATATTCTGATATTTATATCCGCCATCTTTGTGAATAACATTGTGTTGTCACAGTTCCTCGGCATCTGTCCGTTCCTTGGCGTATCAAAGAAGATTGACACTTCGCTAGGTATGTCTGCTGCAGTTGCCTTTGTGCTGACGCTTGCTACAATTGTTACTTGGCTTGTTCAGAAATATGTGCTTGATGCCTTCGGCCTGCAGTATCTGCAGACGATAGCATTCATCCTTGTTATTGCCTCTCTGGTGCAGATGGTCGAAATTGTGCTGAAGAAAGTATCACCGGCGCTTTATCAGGCACTGGGAATCTTCCTGCCACTTATAACGACAAACTGTGCTGTGCTCGGTGTCGCAATCCTCTGTATCCAGAAAGACTTCAATCTGCTGCAGAGTGTGGTCTATGCCTTCTCTACGGCAATCGGATTCGGACTGGCTCTGACAGTCTTCGCAGGTATGCGTGAACAACTCGAACTCGTGAAGATTCCTAAGGGCATGCAGGGAATGGCGATCGTCATGCTTTCTGCCGGACTCCTCAGTCTCGCGTTTATGGGCTTCTCCGGCGTCGATGGAGGACTGAAAGTTCTCTTCGGCCTCGACTAACGAACAGAAAGGGTTTCCTGATTTGGGAAACCCTTTTTCTTACCTGCATAAACCCTACATGGTGGCTTTCAGAAAAAAAATGCTTAAAAATTTGTTAATTTCAAAATATCTTTGTAATTTTGTAGCCATCAAGACGTAAGCCTAAAATGTACTCGGTACGACGATATGGGTTCTTCCTGCTGATGGGGGTTGTACTTGCCTTGGAGGTAAGTGCAGAAACCTTGACCTATTCCAAGGAGAAACCTCTGAAGTTTGGTATCGACTTCGACTATGCCCCTTTAGAGTATGTCAATGAGAAGGGCGAACCCAGCGGACTGGATATCAAATTTACGGAAATCCTTTTGAAACGTCTGAATATTCCTTATACTTACTCCGCCAACACCTGGGAGAATATCGCAGGAGATGTACTTCATGGTAAGGTCGATCTCGGCATGATGGTGTTTTCTACTTATCGCCAGCACGAGACGAACTACTCGAGGGCTGTATTTAGGATGTATTACCAGATGATTACCCGTAAAGGGGAATCGGCTGGCCTTGGCTTGCGCGACGTCAAAGGAAAGAAGATCGCTTTTATGGAGTCAAGACCCGTTCGCGATACCTTGTCTAAGGCTGGTGCAGAAACCATTATCGTGAAGGATCTGAAGATGGCTATCAACGAACTGACGCATGGTCAGTACGATGCTATTATCTGTTTCCGTTATCAGGCAAACTTCCTGATCAACGCCTACGGCAACGGAAACCTTGAAGCCGAGGACCTGACGCTGATGTCGAGAGAATACTGCTATGTGAGTCACGACAAACACTTGATCGACACGATTAACGTCGTATTGGCAGAATTGGAGAAAGAGGGTGTCATTGAAGAAGTCTATGGTGGTGTGAAGACATCTTTCGGTGGTCTGCGCATCCCCATGTGGATATGGTTCTTGCTGTCAAGTGTGGTGATTGTGGCTCTCGTTATCGTGCTTATCCAACAGCGTATCGCCAGAAAACGAGTGCATATGGAGATGGTGAGAGCCCAGAAGAGTGAAGACTTGAAAGACGTCTTCATGAGTAATATCAGTCACGCACTGCGCACACCTCTGAATGCCATTGTCGGTTTCTCAGACCTGATGAAGTCTGATGAGTCAATGGGGCGCGATGAAGTCAACACCCTGATGAAACTGATCAATAAGAACGGCCATCAGTTGCTGCATCTGGTCAACCAACTGATGTCTATCGGTGATATTGTGGGAAACAAACAGCTCTTCGACCGCATGGAGACTGATATTGATGCTGAGATGCGCCTCTTTGCAGACGAGATCAGACCCCAGTTGAAGAATGGTGTGAAAATCGATGTCGTCGGACCTGAAGGCGGTCTGAAAGTTCTGTTAGACCCCAAGCTTCTGCGACTTGTGACGATGCACATGCTTGAAAACGCCATGCAACATACGAAAGAAGGTAAGATACAACTGTCTTACTTCATGGAGGGTGGTATTTTCCATGTAGAAGTGAAAGATACGGGTGAAGGTGTGCCAGAAGATATGAAGGCAAACCTTTTTGATATGTTGAACGACAAGAATGCCTATACACAAGAAGAAGCCCCCGGCTTGGGATTAAGTATCTGTAAGGCCATCATCGACCGCTGCGACGGTAAGGTGGGATACAGAGAGAATCATGAGGACGGTAGAGGATCGGTCTTCTGGTTTTGGGCACCTGTACAAATCTTGAATAGACAATGACACTGATTATCGTAATACTTCTCTTGCTGGGCTACCTGGTGATTGCTACCGGGCATCTGACTGGTGTAAACAAGGCGGCTATCGCCGTGTTTATCGGTACTGTTGGGTGGGTGGTTTATATCTGCTATGGCACAGACTATGTGATGGCGCACCATGCCGTCGAGTATATGGCGTTCCTCGGTGACGAATCGCCTACGAGCGATACGGTGAAGCATTTCATCTACAACAATGTGTTCCTCTATTACGTAGGCCGCGCTGCGAGCATCGTCATGTTCCTACTCGCTACGATGAGTATCATTGAGATTCTGAACAATAACGGCTGTTTCGACTTCATCTCGAAATGGATACGTACCCGAAATTCGAAGCGTATGCTTTGGACGATTACCCTGGCAACATTCGTGATTTCTGCCAACCTCGACAACCTGACGACGACGATGACGATGCTGGTAATTATGCGACAACTCGTTCAGAACCGTCGCCAGCGAATGCTCATTGGCTCAGCTATCGTGATTGCAGCCAACTGTGGTGGTTGTTTTACCGTGATTGGCGATCCTACAGGATTGCTGCTCTGGGGCGACGGAGCTATTACGGCCACGAATTTCTCGTCGTATATGGCACTTCCCGCCATTCTCGCATGGATTATTCCGACAGCACTTATCAGCAGGGAATTGCCAGAACGGCTCGATACCCAGTGGAGCCCGATGCCTTACAGAGGCGATGATACCAACCTGAGTCCTTGGCAACGTGTGCTGATGCTTTTCGTAGGTATCGGTGGCCTGTGGTTCATTCCTACTTTCCATAACATCACCAAACTTTCGCCCTTCCTCGGTGCACTGTGTGTGTTGTCTGTACTGTGGGTAGTCAATGAACTGATGAACCGCAAACTGATGCGTTCCGACCAGATGTCGCAGCGTTATATCCCCAAGGCCACCCAGTATGGCTCATTACAGCAGATCCTTTTTGTGATGGGTATCATGCTGGCGATGGGTGTGGTCACAGAGACGGGCGTTTTCGCTGATGTGGCTGATTGGATGGATGAGAATGTGAATAACATCTGGGTGTTGGGTGTGGTATCTGGCATCCTAAGCGGACTGGTGGATACGTTTACGATCGCCGTCAGCGACATCTCTCTTTATCCCGTACTCAGTAGTGAGCATATGTCATTTGTACCCGACGCAGCCTATATGTGCCAGTTTGTCGTGAATGGTGCCTACTGGAAAGTCATTGCGTTCTCTACTGCCGTTGGTGGATGTCTGCTTTGCGTGGGTTCTGTCAGTGGTCTGGCTCTCATGAAGATGGAGCACATGCGAATGGGATGGTATCTTAAAAACCTCTCGCTGAAAGTGCTGGCAGGCTGGATCGTTGGTCTGGCTGTCCTCTGGTTGGAAATCACTATGTATAACTAATATATAATAAGGTATATGAATAGGATTAAGACAATTGGAATTCTTACCTCTGGTGGTGATGCACCAGGTATGAATGCGGCCATACGTGCCGTGACGCGTGCTGGTATCTACAACCAGTTTAATATCAAAGGCATCTATCGTGGTTACGACGGACTCATCAAGGGTGAGGTAAAGCCCTTCACCACTGAGGACGTGTCGGGTATCATCACCAGGGGCGGCACCATCCTGAAGACCGCACGCTCGAAGGAGTTCATGACTCCGGAGGGCATGCAGAAGGCCTACGAGACCTGTCAGAAGGAGGAGATCGACGCATTGGTGGTCATCGGCGGCAATGGCTCGCTGACCGGAGCCCGTAACTTCGGCATGGAGTTCAACTTCCCTGTCATCGGACTGCCCGGCACCATCGACAACGACCTCTATGGCACCGACTCCACCATCGGCTACGACACCACCATGAACACCATCATGGAGTGTGTCGACCGTATCCGTGATACGGCAAACTCCCACGAGCGTATTTTCTTCGTGGAGGTGATGGGGCGCGACGCCGGTTTCCTGGCGCAGAACTCCGCCATCGCCTGTGGTGCCGAGGCTGCTATTATTCCTGAGGAGATGATGGAGGAAGACCAGTTGGCCGCCTTCATGGGGCGTGGTATCCGCAAGTCGAAGAAGTCGTGTATCGTCATCGTATCGGAAAGTCCCAAGTGCGGTGCCCTCTACTATGCCGACCGTGTGAAGAAGGAATTCCCGGAGTTCGATGTGCGTGTATCCATCCTTGGCCATCTGCAGCGAGGTGGTTCACCCTCGGCTCACGACCGTATCCTGGCCAGCCGCACCGGCGTGGGTGCCATCGAGGCTATCATACAGGGCCAGCGCAACGTGATGGTGGGTGTGCGTAACAACGAGGTGGTCTATGTGCCGTTCTCCGAGTGCATCCGTACCGACAAGCCCTTCAATAAGAAACTGATCAGAGTGCTTGATGAACTGAGTAT
>OMXO01000158.1 GCA_900315035.1 uncultured Prevotella sp. | reverse complement strand
ATTGCTATAAAAATCAATTACATCGCCCTCTTTCAGAGTAACGATTGCCTTCTTGAACGCGTTCTTCTGACCTTTGATCAGACCAGCCTTGGTATAGCGTGAGCTACGCTTGCCGGCATAACGAACTGTGTTCACATCGATGACTGTCACATTGTACAGCTCCTCGATTTCCTTCTTAATCTCAAGCTTATTGGCCTCGGGCTTAACGATGAAACCGTACTTGGCCTCTGCCTTCTTAGTACGCTCCTCGCCCTTTACCTTATAAGTTTTCTCTACAGAAGACTTGTCTGTAATCTTGGTCATCTTCTCAGTGACCAGGGGTTTAATGATAAATGCCATATCTGATGTCTCCTCTTACTTGTTTAAGATACCGTCGATTGTCTCCAGAGACTTCTCAGAAATCACAAGCACATCAGCATTCAAAACCTTATAGGTATTGAGTGTCGATGCCTCCATCACTTCTGCACCCTGCAGATTGCGAGCCGACAAATATACATTATTATTTGCGCTTGACAAAACAAAGAGAGCCTTCTTGCCGTCAACTTTAAGATTTTTAGCAATATTTACGAATTCTTTAGTCTTTGGAGCCTCCATATTGAAGTCTTCTACGACTACTATTGCATTTTCCTGAGCCTTATAGGCCAGAGCCGACTTACGAGCAAGAACCTTTACCTTCTTGTTGAGTTTGAAACCGTAGTCACGGGGCTTCGGACCGAAAACGCGGCCACCACCACGGAGCAGCGGAGAATTAATATCACCATGACGTGCGCCACCGCCGCCCTTCTGACGACCGAGCTTACGTGTAGATCCAGAGATTTCGCTTCTCTCCTTTGACTTAGCTGTACCCTGACGCTGGTTGGCCATGTACTGCTTTACATCCAGATAAAGAACGTGGTCATTAGGTTCAATGCCGAAGATAGCATCGTTCAGAGTCACCTTACGTCCGGTCTCCTGACCTTTAATATTTAATACGCTAACTTCCATCTTTACTTGTTGATTAATACAGTTGAACCATTGTAACCTGCGCAACTACCCTTCACAAGAATCAGGTTGTGCTCCGGTATTACCTTTAACACTTTGAGGTTCTGAGTTGTCACTCTGTCACCTCCCATCTGGCCGCCCATACGCATTCCCTTGAACACTTTAGCGGGATAAGAACAAGCACCGATTGAACCTGGCTTACGCAGGCGGTCGTCCTGACCGTGAGTGCTCTGACCGACACCACCGAAACCGTGACGCTTCACAACGCCCTGGAATCCCTTACCTTTAGAGGTACCGACAACGTCAACGAACTCGGCACCATCAAAGATGTCGACCGTCACGGTGTCACCGAGATTCATCTCGGTCTCGAACTTGAACTCGGCCAAGTGGGCCTTTGGTGTTGTGTTTGCCTTCTTGAAGATACCCATCATCGCATTGGTGGTGTTCTTCTCCTTCTTCTCATAACAGTGCACGGTACATTCTTACCGTCGGCACTGAAAACGGATGTCATTCCGATTTTTCTTCCAATTAATCCTGGCATTTCAGTTTAAAATTTAAAAATAATGTTTGTATATTTTGTTTCTTTTTAAGTGTCATCTCGCTTTCCGATGCACAAAAACCCACTTAAAAAGGAACTCTAACTACTTCATTTTTGAAGGCTAAGTTGCTATTTATCAGGGTATTGTTAGCTCTCGGGCCAGCGCAATACGCACTTTTGCGGGTGCAAAGGTACTAATAATTTTCTTTCCCACCAAATATTTTAGGGTATTTTTTACATTCCCAGTCACTTTTTCAGGCAAACAGGCAAATTTCACCAGCGATTATTCGCCTTTTCCATTTCTTTTTTATAACTTTGCACCCCAAATAGCATTATACAATCAGGATGAATCAGACCAAACGAATCTTTTTCGCAGTAATTTTCACTTTATTAACATGTCTATCAGCCGGAGCACAGTCAGTAGCAGAAGAACTACGCGATGACGTCAATCGTTCTGCTGGCCTCTATTATGCCCTCCCTGTGCCTGCCATCCAGACCGACACGGCTCCTGAAGGCAAAAAACCGTTCTACATCAACCACTACGGCAGTCCGGTCTCTTACTATCTCCCAGAGAAGGCCTGCTATGAGGCACCCTACTCCACCCTTGCCAAGGCCGACAGTCTGGGCAAGCTGACGGAACTGGGGCACGACGTACTACAGCGAGTCAACCGGATACGGCTCGATGCCTGGAAAAGGGCAGGCGAGGTATCCACAAAAGGTTCGCGCCAGGCTCGCGCGATGATGCAACGCATGATGGAGCAGAATCCCGACATGCTTGTAGATCATGCCTACTTCAGTGCCCGCAGTGCGATGCACAACCACTGCATCGTGACGATGGACGAAGCCATGCTCCAACTGGCAGCCATGCATCATCCCATGCAACTGAACGTCAGGGCCTCACTCCGCGAAGAGCGCTTCATGGATCCCGAAGACGCCTATCTAGTCTCCCTGCGCACAGACTCACTGACACTGGCCCACTATGCAGACTTCACAGCCCGCCATACCGACGACTCCCGACTCATGGCATCGCTTTTCAACGACCCGGCCTATGTGACTGATGCCATCAACCCGGCAACCCTGAGCCAACAGCTCTTCAAACTCGCCGGCAGCGTACAGCATACCGACCTGGCTGGCGAGGTGACACTCTACGACATCTTCACACCCGAGGAGATCCATAACCACTGGCTCAAGCAGAACGCCTGGAACTATATCTGCTACGGCGGCTATACCCAGAACAGCGGCTACCAGGCCTATATGCAGCGCCCACTGCTCAGAAACATGATACACATGGGCGACAGCATCCTCAAACGTAATCTGAATGTGGGACACATACGCTATACACACGAGAACGTCATCCTGTCACTTGCATGCTTGATGGAGCTCGACGGCTACGGACTGCATACTGCCAGTCTCGACTCACTCGAGGAGAAGGGCTGGGCCGACTACCGCATCGCACCACTCGGCGGAAGCATCGAGATGATACACTACCGCAGTGGATCAGACGACCCCGACGTGCTGGTGAAGGTATTGCTCAACGGGCGCGAGGCAAGGCTGCCCATACCTACCGACTGTGCACCATACTACCACTGGCAGGATGTGAAGCACTACTACCTGCGCAAACTCTACCGCTACGAGAATCGCAGATTCAACCAGAAAACCAACCAAAAGACCAAATAACGTCAGTAACCATCAAGAAGGAAATGAAACACATCAACCCCATCATACGCCCCACAGTGACGACCATCCTACTGGCTGTCTGCACACTCCTGTCACCTGTCGGTGCCCAGACAGTCAAAGACCATATCAGAGAGAACCCCGCTTATGCCTCATGCAACTATCATATCTACCCTGACAGCATCGATGCGAAACTGACACCGGCCCCAAAGGGC
>OMXO01000032.1 GCA_900315035.1 uncultured Prevotella sp. | reverse complement strand
AAAATGAAGTTAAAAGGAATGAGCCCGGTGCAATACCGAGCTCAATACCTTAGGGAATAAATAACGTGTTTAACGTCCAACTTCTTGGGTTCACTTCATAATGTATTCCCCCTCCTAGTAACAGAAAGATGAAAATAAGAATTATTCTAATTATATTGGCATTTCGTTTAGGACTATCGGTACAGGCTGCGGCTGTTTTGTATGACCTGATAGTTGCTCAAGACGGCAGTGGGGATTATACAACTATTCAGGCTGCCATCAATGCCGTTCCTGACTACCGTAAGGTAGGCCCCACCCATATTCTCATTAAGGCAGGTCTTTATAAGGAAAAGATCGTTATTGCAGCCTCTAAGGAAAAGGTGCATCTGACAGGTGAGGACGGCGTCGTGATAACCTATGACGACTATGCCAGTAAACCGAACATCTTCGGTGAAGAGAATGGCACGAGCGGTTCAGGTAGCATTTACATCTTCGGTCCCGACTTCGTGGCAGAGAACATCACGTTTGAGAACTCGTCTGGACCTGTCGGACAAGCTGTGGCTTGTCATGTGGCAGGCGACCGTGCCGTGTTCCGCCGTTGTCGTTTCCTCGGGTTTCAGGATACACTATACACTTTTGGTGAACACACCCGTGAGTACTATGAGGACTGCTATATCGAAGGAACCGTGGACTTTATCTTCGGTAAGGCAACAGCTGTGTTCAACCGCTGTGAACTACACAGTAAGCGAAGCGGAGGATTCCTCACAGCACCAGCCACACCACAAGATTGTAAGTATGGCTATGTATTCATAGACTGCCGGCTGACTGCTGATGCCGATGTGGCGACGGGCAGCGTCTGGCTCTCACGTCCTTGGCGTCCATATGCTAAGGCAGTCTTTATCCGTTGTCAGATGGGCCGGCATATCAGGCCGGAAGGCTATCACAATTGGGGGAAGCCGGAGAACGAGACGACAGCCTTCTATGCAGAATATGATTGCCTGGGAGATGGTGCCGATACATCCAGACGTGTATCTTGGGCACATCAGTTGGGTGACATCGCTGACTATGATATCCATGAGGTGTTAAAAGCCCACGATAGTTGGAATCCCGTTGACAAACACAAAACTCAAAGAATATTTGGTGAAATAAGGAAAAAGTTGTAATTTTGCAAAAACAAACTACGAAAATGAAAAGATACTTTTTTATACTCTGTTTCGCTTGTAGCACAATGCTCGCTCTGGCTGTTGAGAATTACCCTTATCGCAGCGACTATCTGTGGCTGACGTTACCCGATCATGCCGATTGGCTATATAAAGTAGGAGAGAAGGCAAAGGTGGAGGTTACTTTCTGCAAGTATGGTATCCCGCAGGATATAGAGATTGCTTATGAGATTGGCCCCGACGAGATGCCTGCCACCAGCCATGGCAAAGTGAAGTTAAAGAAAGGGCGTGCCATCATTGACATGGGCACCATGAAGCAGCCTGGCTTTCTCGACCTACGCCTGACAGCAACGATGGACAATCAGAAGTACGAGCACCATGTGAAGGTGGGGTTCTCACCGGATTTGTTGAAGCCCTACACGAAGAATCCTTCTGACTTTGATGCCTTCTGGAAAGCGAACATCGAAAAGGTGAGGAAAGAAGTGAAGAACGATAAGTTGATTGAGAAATGTGAGCGGGTTGACAAGTATTCTACGGACGACACAGACTGCTATCTGCTCAAAATTCGCACAGACCGCCGACATAGCATCTATGGCTATCTGACAAAACCGAAACAGCCGGGCAAATACCCAGTAGTGCTCTGTCCGCCAGGAGCCGGTATTAAGACGATCAAGGAGCCGATGCGCAGCGTGTTCTATGCGAAGAATGGCTTCATTCGTCTGGAGATGGAAATCCACGGACTTCACCCTGAGATGACCGAGGAACAATTCAAGGAGATCTCTGCAGCTTTTTCTGATGAGAACGGCTATGTAGAGAATGCGCTCGACGACCGTGATAACTATTACATGAAGCATGTTTATACAGGATGCATTCGGGCAATCGACTACCTTTGTTCTCTCCCTGATTGGGACGGTAAGAACGTCTTCGTACAGGGTGGCAGTCAGGGTGGGGCACTCTCGCTGATTACGGCAGCACTCGATAAGCGTGTGACGGCTTGCGTGGCCAATCATCCTGCATTGAGCGATGTAGCAGGCTATCTCGACAAACGTGCTGGCGGTTGGCCTCACATGAACCGTGACCATAATATGCTGACACCACAGAAGGTAGAGACGCTGCAATACTATGATGTGGTGAACTTTGCCCGTCGCATCACTTGCCCGGTCTATCTGACTTGGGGCTATAACGACAATGTCTGTCCACCCACAACGAGTTATATCGTATGGAATCTAATCACGGCTCCAAAAGAATCGCTTATCACACCCATCAATGAGCATTGGACAACCACCGATACCAACTACGGTCAGATGTTGTGGCTGAAAGGGAAAATGAAATAAATACTTAAAATGGAAAGACTGTTATTATTTTTGTTCGCTGTTCACTTTTCAATATTTGCTGCCACTGCCCAGCAGAGGGAAAGGTATGAGTATGTGCGTAATCTGCCGGCTTATGCCGACTCGCTGATTGCCGACCTGACTTATCCCCTGGCTTGGGGAAACAGCGACATCAAGGATTTTGATGTCTGGAAACAGACAGCCCGTCAGAAGGTGTTTGACTGCATGCTCACGCCGCCCCCGGCACCAGTCAACGGCTATGAGGCAAAGGTGCTCTTTGAGGAGCAGCGCGACGGCTATAAGGCGCGCAAGATGGAGATTCGTCTGTCGCGCTATTACACGGTGCCGGCCTATGTGCTTATCCCCGATGGCAAGGGACCTTTCCCTGCCGTGAATGTGCTTCATGATCACGGCGGTCATTTCTTTATTGGTAAGGAGAAGTGCATCTATCCGCTAACCTGTGAAGATTCCACCGTTGTTAAGGATGCCATCGACTGGTCAAAAGGCTATGACGAACAGTTCTTCGGAGACTATCTGGCCAAGCACGGTTATGTGGTGTTCTCTGCCGATGCCCCGATGTGGGGTGAGCGCGGCTTGAAAGAGGGTATGAAGCGTAACCTGTACGATATGATTGCCGGTAACATGATGATGTATGGTATCGATCTCTCAGCCTATATGACTTATGATGATATCGCTGGTACGGAGTATCTTGCCTCGATGCCTGAGGTTGATCCGATGCGTATTGGTTGTACAGGATGGTCGATGGGTGCCTATCGTACTTGGATGCTCTCAGCACTTAGCGATCGCATCAGGGTGGGGGCTGCCGTCTGTTGGATGGTGACTACTGACGAGCAGATGAGTTTCAAGTACAGTCGTACGGAGAATGGTGGCTTTGCCAATTGTCTGCCCGGTCTGCGCCGATGGCTGGACTATCCGCATGTTGCCAGTATCGCCTGTCCGAAGCCGATGCTTTTCATCAATGGCTCACAGGATAAACTCTTCCCTGTGTCTGGTGTCGAAAAAGCCTTTAAGACGATGCACGATACCTGGGAGAGTCAGGGGGCTGGCGATAAGATTGAGACCGAACTATGGGACATCCCCCACAGTTGCGACAAGAAGGCGCAGCAACGTGTACTTGAATTCTTCAATAAGTATTTAAAAAAATAGCAATACATGCGAACAAAGATTTTAACACTCCTCGTAATGAGCCTCGGCATGCTGCCCGTTAGCGCTCAACAATTGTCTTATCAGAACTCTCAGCTCCCTGCAGCACAACGTGCCGACGACCTATTGTCGCGTCTTACCATCGACGAGAAAGTCAGTCTTATGATGGATATCTCGCCGGCTATTCCCCGCTTGGGTGTCCCTCAGTTCCAATGGTGGAACGAGGCCCTTCACGGTGTGGGTCGCAATGGCTTTGCTACCGTCTTCCCCATCACCATGGCGATGGCTGCCTCTTGGGACGATAACTTGCTGCACCGGGTGTTTACTGCCGTGAGCGATGAGGCTCGTGTGAAAGCCCAACAAGCCAAGCGTTCGGGCGACATCAAGCGCTATCAGAGTTTGTCGTTCTGGACGCCTAATATCAATATCTTCCGTGATCCACGTTGGGGACGTGGGCAGGAAACTTATGGCGAAGACCCTTATTTGACAACCAAGATGGGACTGGCTGTGGTGCGAGGCCTGCAAGGTGTGGGCTATAACGGCGAAGATCTGGGTGTTAGCCCTTATCGCAAGTTGCTGGCCTGTGCCAAGCATTTTGCGGTGCATAGCGGACCGGAGTGGAATCGTCATGAGTTCAATATAGAGAACCTGCCCGAGCGCGACCTCTGGGAGACTTATCTGCCCGCCTTCAAGGCGTTGGTACAGGAAGGAAAGGTGGCCGAGGTGATGTGCGCCTACCAGCGTATCGACGGTCAGGCGTGCTGCGCCCAGACCCGTTACGAGCAACAGATACTGCGCGACGAATGGGGATTCGACGGACTTATCACCAGCGACTGCGGTGCCATTCGCGACTTCCTGCCTCGCTGGCATCATGTGGCCGAGGATGGTGCCGAAGCATCAGCAAAGGCCGTGCTGGCAGGTACCGATGTGGAATGTGGATCAGAATACGAACATCTGCCTGAGGCTGTGCGCCGTGGTGATATCAAAGAGGCCGACCTCGACCGCAGTCTGCGCCGCCTGCTCATAGCACGTTTTGAGCTTGGCGACTTCGACTCCGATACTTTAAACCCTTGGACAGCCATTCCCGAAAGCACCATTGCATCTCCTGAGCATAAACAACTGGCCCTCGACATGGCGCGTAAGAGTATTGTCTTGCTCAAGAACGATGGTGTGCTGCCCCTCGCCACATCAACTGCCGATATCGTGGTGATGGGTCCCAATGCTAACGACTCCGTCATGATGTGGGGCAATTATGCCGGCTATCCCACCCATACCATTACTGCACTCGACGGCATCCGTCGCTATGTGCCTCAGGCTCAATATATACCAGGCTGCTCCCTCACCCGGAATGAGGTGTTTGAGAGTTGCTTCGGACTGCTCAATGATCCTCTTGGCAATCGCGGAATGCAGATTACCTACTGGAACAATACCGACATGCAGGGTGAGCCCGTTACCGTGCTTAATACCCGTCAGGCCATCCGCCTCAGCAATGGAGGTAACACCGTCTTTGCACCTAGTGTGAATCTGGAAAACTGCTCTGCCCGGCTCGATGCCACCCTCGTAGCGCAGACCGACGATAACCTTCTTTTCGACATTAGTGGCGACGACCGTCTGCGCCTGATCGTTAATGGCGATACACTCGTCAACATCTGGAGGGGTCGCCAGCGCATCCAGGGCGCCAGACCTGAGGTGGAGATCAAAGCCGGTCAGCAATATCGTATTCAAATCGACTATGTGCAGGAGACGGGTTACGGTGCCTTGAATTTTGATATCAAGAAGAGACTGACTCTTAATGCTGCCGAACTCTTGGCACAGATAGGTCATGCTGGGACTGTCATCTTCGTGGGCGGCATCTCACCCAGTCTTGAGGGTGAGGAGATGCGTGTCAGCGAACCAGGCTTTAAGGGAGGCGATCGCACCAGCATCGAACTGCCACAGGTACAGCGACAACTGTTGGCTGCACTCCATGAGGCAGGTAAGCGCGTCATTTTTGTCAACTGCTCCGGCTCTGCCATCGCTATGGTTCCCGAATTGGAGTCGTGCGATGCCATCTTGCAATGGTGGTATGGTGGCGAACTGGGTGGCACAGCTCTTGCCGAGGTGCTGTTTGGCGACTACAACCCCAGCGGTAAACTGCCTGTCACTTTCTATCGCAGCACCACCGACCTGCCCGACTTTCTTGACTACACTATGACGGGTCGCACCTATCGCTATTTCCAAGGACAGCCGTTGTTCCCCTTCGGTTTCGGACTTAGTTATACTGCATTCAGTATATCAAAACCCGTCTATAAAGATGGCAAACTGAAGGTAAATGTGAGTAATACCGGCAGTCGTCAAGGACTGGAGACCGTGCAGGTCTATATCCGACGTGTGGCTGATACCGCGGGTCCCATCAAGTCGTTACGTGCTTATCAACAAGTTCAGCTGGCTCCCGGCGAGACAAAGACCATCAGCATCCCGTTGCCCCGTAACAGTTTTGAAGGTTGGGATATCGCTAGTAACGCCATGCGCGTAATGCCTGGCAAATACGAGGTGATGGTTGGCCATTCAAGTGCCGACAAAGACCTCCAGAAGATTCTTGTCAATATCAAATAAAACATAAAGTAATGAAGATACTCCTTTTTAGTTTATCTCTCTGGACACTGGCAGTAGCGGCTCAGCCACAGTACCAATCGAAGGTATGGTCGCCCGATAATGGTGATGGCACCTATACCAACCCCGTTATTAATGCCGACTATTCTGATCCCGACGTCTGCGTAGGGCCCAGCGGAGAGGATTACTATATGACGGCCTCTAGTTTCCACTGTACCCCCGGATTGCCGATACTCCACTCTAAAGATCTGGTGAACTGGGAGATTGTGGGTTATGCCCTGAAGAACCTCTATGAAGGCGATGCCACCTTGTTGGCACACTTCGGCAGTAAGCCCCAGCACGGCAATGGTGTGTGGGCACCTTCTATACGCTATCACGAGGGACAGTACTACATCTATTGGGGCGACCCCGACTTCGGTGTAATGATGGTGAAAACCAAACATGGTGATCCTGCCGGTGAATGGGAACAACCAGTCTGCGTGATTGCCGGACAGGGCTATATCGATACGACCCCACTCTGGGACGACGATGGTCGCTGTTACTTGGTGAACGGATGGGCTAACTCGCGCTCAAAGTTTGCATCGGTGCTCACCGTTCGCGAGATGAGTGCCGACGGCACGAAAGCCATCGGTCAGCCCGTCATTGTGTTCGATGGCAACGGTACGGAGAACCGCACCTGCGAAGGACCGAAGTTCTATAAGCGTGATGGCTGGTACTGGATCATGTGTCCGGCAGGTGGTGTGCCAACAGGCTTTCAGTTGGCTATGCGCAGCAAATCGCCCTACGGTCCTTACGAGCACAAGATCGTATTGGCACAGGGCAAGACCGACATCAACGGCCCCCATCAGGGCGGTTGGGTGCATACGAAATATGGTGAAGACTGGTTCCTGCACTTCCAAGACAAAGAGGCCTATGGTCGTGTGGTGCATCTGAATCCCGTCGATTGGACTAGCGGATGGCCCGTGATGGGTAAGAAGGGTGAGCCCGTGACTACCTACAAGAAACCCAAGTCATCGAGCAGCGTTATCGTTAATCCCGTGGAGAGCGATGAGTTTAATGCGCCTGTTGTCGGCCTGCAATGGCAGTGGCATGGCAACTACGACGAGAAATTCGGTGTACCAACCGCCTTCGGCACCTTCCGTATCTACACCTATAAGATGAGAGAGGGGGCGAATTTCTGGGAAGTGCCCAACATGCTGTTACAGAAGACGCCCGCCGACCAGTTTACCGTCACTACAAAACTGCGCTTCACCTCAAAGGCCGATGGACAGATGGGCGGACTTATCATGATGGGGCTCGACTATAGCGCCCTCATGGTGCGCTGCACGGGAAAATCGTTCCAGTTGGTACAACTTACCTGTAAGGCTGCCGACAAGGGTAACTCTCAGACGGAGCGGATTATCGCTACGCTGAAGCCGACGGCTGAGGATAAGACCGACTATAAGCCTGGCATCCACGAGGATATCTACTTACGCCTGAAGGTGAAGGATTCCAGAATGACGTTTGCCTGGAGCCAGGACGGCAAGAAATATCAGGATTGCGGTGATGAGTTCCAGATGAAGGAAGGCAAATGGATCGGTGCCAAGTTTGGTTTCGTGGCTGTTGAGACCGATCCAAAGTGTGATCGTGGCTGGATAGATGCCGACTGGATCCGGATCACCGAGTAGCAACCGACAGTTTCCATTGATCCACCACGATATGGTCTTCGAGGGCCTGGATGGTGAGTTGGTGACTGCCTGCTGAGAGGTGAACCTTCTGGTGTCGCAACGCCTGGGCACGAAGCACATTCCGCTTCCACTCCTCGGAACGGTACGGCTCCTTGAGCGACCAAACCACGGCAGGTGTGTCATCGACAGTCACGCTATAACGGATATCGCCTGCATCTACGGCATGCGTCGGAATCAAGGCTGTTGTCAACACGTAGTCACCCTCCCGTTCAATTCTAAAGCGATAGGTGAGCGATGCCCCCTTGGGCACTCGGATAGCCTTCATCGAATGGCCCAGCATCTCGACAGGTTCTGTCCCCGCAGAGGCCTGCAGGTAATCGGCTGCAGCCACAAGGGTTACTATATCGGTATCCTCGGCAGCGAATCGTGAGCCCCGAACATCGGCAAAGACCGGCAACTGGCGGGGTGCTGCATCCATCAATCCCCGCCATTTGCCATGCTGCAAGGCATTATAATGGGCTGTGAGCGACTGGATTTCCTTGTATGCGCGATGACTCTCGGCAGAATCGGAGAGTATCTTGCGGCTCATGGCTGCTGCCGCATACACGGGATATTCGATAGCAGCATAGAAAGCATCGGCCAACTCTGAGCGAACACAAGAACGACTGTCGTTCACAATGGCCTTGATGCGTTCAAAGTCGGCAAGACGCGCAGCAGCCTCGCGAGCCGTCATCCCGATACTGTCAACAGGCGAGAGCCCCCGATGGTATTTTTTCTTATCGAGTTCCACCTGTGTCCACCCCATAAATTCCGGGCGACGCTCGCCACAAAGGCGGAAGAAGTCGTGCATCGCTGGGAAAAGACGGTTGCCGGCCTCTGTCCCGAACTGTCGGCAGAGCCATGCTTGGTAATGCCGGTTGAGTGTCGAGGCACAGACACTATTGATATCCCATGCCATATCGAGGAACAGTTCAAGATCGTAGCCCGCCACCTTCACGTCGTGAACATTCGCAATCCAGAGTTTGCGCACGTTGTGGTCGTAGGCCTCGCGCATCTCATTATAGATCAGACCGGGCTGTGTGGTGGTCAGCCAGAGATAGTCGTGCGGGCGCCCCCAGTAACTGAGATGATAATAGATGCCGCCACCACCTTGCCGCTGCTGTTCGCGGGCATCCGAGTAACGCGTCATGTAGCCATAGTTATCATCACACCACATCAATGTCACATAGTCGGGCACCTTCAGTCCCGTCTCGTAGAGTTGTAGCACCTCCTTATAAGGTACAAACATCTGCGTCAGGCTTGACGGGTCGCCAACATGCGTTTTTAGCAGTTCCTGTTGGTCGTTGACGACCTGTTGCAAACCGTCAAACTTCTCCTGATCGGTCTGGTAACCCTCCATCGAACTGTCGTGTATGCCCCTCATGCCGATGGTAAAGATATGATTTTGAGTGCCCTTTATCTCTTGGAGACGCTCTGTCCAGTACTGCTGCACAGCTTCACGATTAGTCCTGTAGTTGAAACGTCCGCGCTCAGCGCTGTTCCATTCTCCGACATTATTGCGCAACAGAGGCTCACAATGGGACGTGCCTACCACGATGCCACACGAGTCGGCCACAGCCTTGGCACCAGGCGTCTGGAAGAATGCTGTCGTGCCCTCGTGCATGGCTGGCCAGATGGTGTTGGCTCGCAGACGGAGCAGCAATTGGAATATCTTCTTGTAGGTCTGCGCAGCAATCAGTCCGTCGGGTCCAGGCGCAAAATTCTTACAACTCCAAGGGCGCGTACTCCAGTCCTCATCGTTGATAAAGATGCCGCGATAGACCACACTCGGTGTGTGCTCCATCGAGAAATCATCGCTGAGTGCCAACCTCTCTTTCTTCTCCGGCACCAGATCGCCCCACCATATCCACGGCGAGACACCTGCCAAGCGAGAAAGTTCCAGAATGCCATAGGCCGTACCACGGGCATTATGACCGTCGATATGTATCTGTCCGTTGCGTACAGAGATGCGGAAACCATCGTCGGAGCCCTTACCTTGTGATATCACAATAGTGGGATTGGAGGCAGCAACGGGCACTCGTCCCGTCACCTGTCGCATATCGTCCTTCCACATCTCGAGTGCTGTTGTCACTACGGGATAGGCATCCGAGGGTAAACTATAAGTAATAGGATGTGTGCCATCGAACCACTCCATAGCCGAGGCGATGATAGAGGGCAATGCCAGCAATAGTGTCAATAGTAGTCTTTTCATCTTTCATCAATAAATTGGAGAATGAATTTTTCTGCCACGGGTAAGAATCGGTCGTGTCCTTGTGGATTTAGGTGAGCTGTGTCAGTACCCTTTCCTCCTTGAAAATAAATTTTCCGAAACTGCTCGTTTGCTGCAAAAATATTGCTATTACGGGCCGCATCAAAAACAGGGATCCCATATGATCCGCAGATTTCAAGTATTGTATCAACCACCTGTTGACGTGGACTACCAATAAAGCCTTTGCAAGTCCATGGTGTAAAGAAGAAAATCTTTGCATGCGGATATCGCTCAATAAGCCCACTGCATAGTATGCCAAGACGCTCACGGAAAGTGTCCATGCCAATGGAGTCAAGACGCTCGCGGACGGCATCGTTGTGCCCAGCAATGACAATGACATAATCCAAAGAGTCCTTCATATCTTTGTAGCGCTGGTACATGCCTGGCCCCCAACGCTCCAAATCGAGAGCAATACAATTCCCATTACGACCATAATTATAATACTGCATCTGATGTTTCTGTGCAAACTTATAGTGCCAGGTGTCCTCTATCTTACCAACATGATTGCGGACATAACTATCACCTATAACACCAATCTGCTTGCCTTTCAAGCTTCCTGTCTGTGCAAAAACGAGTACCGGCATAAGACAGACTATCATTAGCCATTTTCTCATATTTTATAATCTTTATTATCTATTCATTATATACAGCCAAAACATTCACAAAGCAATCGTCCGTACCATAAAGGTTGTGACGTTTGTCAGTCCAATTACTCCTGTCGCCAGTCACTTCTATCACCAGTTCATAATTATCCATTGGCAGTATTGGACTGACATAGCGAATACCCTGTTCTGGTATTTTGGCATAGAAGTCAATGAGAGTAGTTATACACACCTTCCCTTTTTGGTTACAAATGGTCAATTTAGCATACCCTCCATGAGCATTTGCCTCACCTGTGATAAATACTCTTCTGCCCATAAAGGGAATGGTGGTTTTCGTTCCGATGACATTCGACGAGAAATTGATCTGTGTCTCCACACACTCCTTTAACGGGTCAACAGGTGTAACGGTCTGAACATCCCACGCATTCCAATAGGTAGGGATTGAGAGCCTGACTCCATTGGTCTGCAATGGCAACCAGACGTATGTAGCGGCAGAAGCCTGATGGGGAAAACTCCAACGGTCACCCATATACATTGGTGTTCTGTCAGGAAGTGTCATGACAAAGGTTGTCTGCGAGTTCCATGTCAGCGAACCTTCCGGACAGAAGTGTCCCCGGCGTGTCCAAGGCCCGGCAGGAGAGGGGGCCGTAAAATAGTAATTGTCATTATGTTCCCAGCTTGTCAGGTTCGATGTCAGCAGATAGTAGATACCGTCTTTTTTGAACATTGCGGGCGACTCTCCTATTCCTTCCACGCAAGCCACCATTGTGTCCACCGACAGGTAATCATTGCTCAGCCGATAGATGGGCCCATGATGGATAAGAAGATAGCCTGTTCCATCATCATCCTGAAAAACGCCCATATCCCACTGATTAATCGGTTTGCCTTTGTATTGGAGCGTACCCCTCAGTTGATAGTCTCCATTAATTGCTGGAGAAGTGGCTATGCCGATATGCGGATCATTATAGTCCATCGCATCGGCATGCATCAGCATGACATACTGTCCTGTCTTGGGACACTTCATCACCTTCACACGTTCACCCACCCGTTGCGGACCAAGGATGCCGTTCTTCTGAACAGGTAAGACCACCCGTTCAAAGTGCCAAGTGGTCAAGTCGGAAGATGAATAACACGAAAAACCGGGAAACGCATTGGTTGAATCAGATTTGTATTCACCAAACAACCAGTAGCGCCCATTATCATAAGTTATACCTGCTCCGTGGGCATTCACAACGTTACCATGTTGGTCGTACCATGGAACACCATTGATAACAGCATGTCTGGAAGGACACAAGAACTGTCGTATACATGCCAATGAGCGTTGAAAATCCTCCGCGCCAAAACCATGTCCGGCATTTGGTATTTCAAGCAGCCGGGCATCCTTGTACAGTTTAACAGCCCGACGGGAATAATCTATTGGCACTACAGGGTCGGCATCACCGTGTATGATAAGAACAGGTCGACGATATGCCTCAACAGCCTGGTATGGATCCATATTACGGAGTTCTGTAAAGAATTGTCGTCCAATAGGAACTTGCCATACTTTTGTGGTATCTGGTATATCGGATACCTGCGGATAGCGACTGTTCCAGTTGTCAGGGATGCACAAGGCAGGAAACTCGAGAATCAGTTTACTGATATCTTTCTGCAGGCTGGCAGCGGTCAGAGCAGCAATAAGGCCCCCCTGGCTACTACCCAGAAGTACGATATTTTTTTTGTCGACATCTGAATGCGACTTAAAATATCGCACGATAGTCTCCAATGCTTTCTGCTCGTCAATCACTGACATGTTTACCGTATTGTTGTCTGTCCGGCTTCCAGTTCCGCCACATGGGAAATCAAAGGTATAGCACATATATCCCATCTCATTCAGCATTTTGAAATAACTACGTCCAAAATGATGTGATCCGTTGAAACCATGAGCCACTATCACAATCGGATGTTTCTTCTGTCCATTGACAGGCGTACTCAGCACACCGTAAATCGGATGCTTGCCATATTTTATCCATAGTTCATTCTCAACGGAAGGCTGCTGTGCGAGGACTGCTGTTTTCTTTAGCACCACTGGGCCTATCAATCCTGAGCGGAGAAGCGGGGTGTCTTTCTCAAAAAACTTAAACGAGACGACAGCCTTACGCTTGGAGGGGCGTGGCTGTCCCTGGCTGAGCCATTCTGGCACTTCTTTCATAAACCGGCCAATGGTTGGTGAATTGGGAGCAGCTCCGAAGGCCACAGGTTCTGACCATTCCACATCGTCAGGTTCTTGTTCATCACCCACCATACGATTCACCCATAGATTAGTGACATCAACCTTCAGCAGATTGTCACCGCCAAGCAGCGCCTCGGTGATGTCAATGGTAAAGGGTGGTCGCCAAAGTGTACCACATACCTTTCCATTCACACGAACCGTTGCAAGATTCTTCACTTCACTCAGATCAAGGATATATCGATAGTGGCGGTCAAGTTCGTTCAGATACAGGTGCTGCTCATAATGAGCAGTCCCTGAGAAGTATTTGATATCGCTGTCAATCGACTCATTCCAAGGCATCAGCGATGGCCATTCCACAACCTTATCTTCATCAAATCCGACCGTCCACGTTCCTGTTATGGGTATGGTGTCGGTGATGTCGTCTGAGAAAGACTCTTTTGCCGATCCAGTCTCTGTCGTCGGATTCCTAAAGACGAGGAACAGAGCTCGCCGTGCGGTCAGATTCAACGTCACTTGTGTCTTGCCGTCTGCCATCTTCCATATATCTGCCTCAGACATGTTCCCCGTTTCCGGATCCCACACCTCAGGCAGTCTGCCCGTACCTGTAATAGTAACTTGAGGCATCTGCACACTGTCTTTGGAATTGGCCACGAAATAGATGTCGGTCTCACCGTCTCGGCGGTGTATCCAGTGGATGCCGTGGACATCAGTGGTAAGCGAGACTTCCCTGCTTTTGAAATCATCCACGTAAACCCCTCGTTGCAGCAATGCTTGACAGCTGGCGAAATATGCGAACAAAGGTTTAGCCCCATCCTTCCACCATGTCTGTCCTGGCGTCCATTGCGTGCCCCACATGCCGAACGACATGCCAGGCTTAGCATTTACCCAAGGATTGTGTGCGCCCGCATGTAGCATCATCTTGTTGATGCCGCAGCAAAAGGCAGAGTCGGCAATGGCTTTCAGCCGTGCTGGATCATCTTTCCACGCATATAGGGGCCAGCAGGTGAATCCCTCTGCATAGACGATTTCGTGTCCTGCCCGTCTTGTCGCATCCACCACCCTCGGTACGTCATTCCATCCCCAGTTGGTGGGGTTGGTCCAGAACTCGGCACTAATGGGATCATCTGCCGCCAACTGCCTGCAGATTTTGTCGGTATTGATAGGATTGAAACGGCCACTTCCTCCCCCCGTTCCGTAGGGCTGTACCAATAGCTGTAGGCCGTGCTCATGCGCCAACTGGCTCATATAACCGTAATAATGCTCGGCAAACAGGTCGGTAACCGTTTCACGCCAGTCATTCAGAAACTTCTTGCTGCTCGCTTTGTTGTCGATAGTCATCCCCGCAGCCACGGGCAACCAAGTCAACATGTCGTAGCCACGCCGTTTCTGAAATTCCCTAGGCATCGCTGAGGTCCAGTCCTGACCACCAGCCTCATAGCTGTCAATTTCCAATCGTTGGAATGTCTTCCCAATTTCATCGCCAGCCAGACTTATTAAGATAGAGGGATAAGACTCCCAGAAATGCCTGATTGCCTCACGGTTCATTTTGTCACACTCCAATCCAACACCACTCTCTGGCGACGTAGCCACATTGGTTTTCCCGTTGGGTGTATGCCCGAAACGATAGATCCTCCAACGTCCTTGAGGCATCTTCCAATGCAGTATGCCCTTGCTGTCCATCTTGCCAGTCAGATTCCTGATCGAACTTATCGGCACGCTGTCCTGATCGGGGACAGCTATCACTGCCACATCCCGATAATAACTATACTGTGGCTCTGTCTCTGGCATGATGAGACGAGTGCGACTCTTGCCAGAAGCTACCGTTGTGCTCCATACCAGTTTCTGCATGGCATATTCCTGTTTGACCGCCGGATAGGCGCTTGACGACCATCCTGGACAGTTATGCGTGCCGAACGATAAACCCAGCCGACGGCACTCGTCGATGGCAAAGCGCATCAGTCGTTGCCATCTCTCAGAACCGATGGCATTGGTGGTGTCCTTAGCGAGACCCTGCATGGGGCCTCCCACCTGAAAGTTCTGCACACCACCAATACCAGCCTCCTTGTAGGCTTCCAGATCGGCCGTAATCCCCTCTTTCGAGACCAGTCCGTCCATCCACTGCCATATCATGAGCGGCTTCGCTTCTGCCGGAGGATTCTTGAATGCCTCCTCCATGGTCTGCCCCTTTGACCCAATGCCTGCCAGCAGCAAAAGGCTCATCATCAATTTTCGTGTTGTCATCGCTATTATTTCTCAGAAAAAGAAGGGGTCAGGAGGTTGAAGGTCCTGCCCCTTCGCACTAACAATTACACTAACTAAAACTAATAACGTTGGAAAAAATCATCTTATTATGAAAACGATGCTAATTCTTTTTAATATCCGGGATTCTGTTTAAGGATACCGTTCGACTCCGTAATGGCAAACTGTGGAATGGGGAACAGCACTTGATAGTCCTGAGCATTATTGCCACGCTCACGAGCCAGTTTTATATACACCCCGTGGCGGATCAGGTCTTGACGACGCATGCCCTCACCAAATAGTTCATGACCACGTTCCAGCAGCAGATAGTCGCGGAATGCCTCTTTACTGGCAGTTGCCGATGCGGGAATCTCCACACCAGCTCGGTCGGTCACCTGCTTCAGAGCCTGAACAGCCTCGGCACTCGGACCGTTCAGTTCATTCTCGGCTTCAGCAAACGACAACAGGACTTCTGCATAGCGGAGCACGGGCTGGGCTGTCTGTGTTCCCCAGTTGGCAAACTGCGTGTCCATAAACTTGATGGGTATCGGTCCCACCATCCCATTCTCACGGTTCACGCGCTGACCATTAGAATTGTCATACTCACAGAGTATCACATCCTTACGGGTATCGTTCGGCTCAAATGTATCGTAGAATTCCCACCGCATGCAATAGGCTTTCCACCCAGAGAAATAAGTATCCTCTGTGCCGCGGATATACGATCGTCCCTGGTGGTTATAGCCACGCTTGAAGTCGTTAGGAAGCGTTTCCGTCACGTAATAGTTGTCCGATGCAGTGTTGGCAGGCACAGCCCAGATGAGCTCATCATTGACGGCCGAAGCGAACACGCGCTCATAGCTGTCAAGCAGTCGGTAGCCCATGCCCATCAGCGTCTGTGCCGTAGCCTTGGCCTGCTGCCAGTTCTTCTCATGCATGTAAAGACGAAGTTTGATGCCATATGCTATTGCCTTTGACATCCGTCCCCACTCGTCGGGATTATCATTATACCTGTCTGGCAGCGAAACCGTGGCAAGTGCGTCGTTCAGGTCTTTCTCTATATACCCAATATAAGTTTCACTCGACGGACGCGGTTCAATATCATTATTCATCAGAGTCGAAGGATTGAGCTTCACGTTCAACGGGCCGAAGAAGTCGAACAATGTGTACATATAGAATGCGCGCAATATCTTTGCTTCAGCGATATAGCGAGAACGGATAACTTCAGTAGCCCCATTACTGTTTTCCATTTGGTTGATGACATCGGTAGCGCGGGCCACAAAGCGGAGCACATTATAGGTAGTGCTGATGGCCCCATTTGTCGATGGCCCCACATTGAACTCGGCGTATGGATGTGTGGAATAGGATCGCATCACGTCACCGGTAATCAGACTTGCTGAGAAATAGGAACTCATGTCTGCATTAAACAATGACGTGTACCAGCCCCCTGTGCCGCCATCACTATATCCCCAGTTGGTGGTCAAGGGTAGGTAGAGGCCTGTTACAGCGGCATCGAAGTCACCTTCGGTCTTGAAGAAATTACTTGGCGACATATCCGTGAAGTTCTTTGTCTCCAGTGTATCCTCACACGAAGTGAGAAGAGTCACCATTACTGTTGCGCACATCATGGCGCCTATTATGATCTTTTTCATATTCTGTCTGAGTTAAAAATTAAGATTAAATCCGAATGAGAGTGACAAAGCCTGCGGGTAGGGATTGCCCGTTGAGAGTTCCGGATCAAAGCCGTCGTATCCTGTGAAGGTAGCCACATTCTGCGCATCCACGAAGAAGCGAGCACCGCGGATGAAGTTGCTCTTCAGAAATACACTTTGTGGCAACGTGTAACCCAGGGTGATGTTCTTCAGTTTGACATAGCTGCCATCTTGCAGGTAGAAGCTATTAGCTCCTGATGGGTTCTTGCTGTCGTATGGATTGGTTGCTATACCTGGCATCCAGCCTTGTCCGTTTTGACAATTCCGAACATCTGTCATGACATTGGTATAGGTGTTACTGGGGGCATTCCCTCGGTTACCAAGGTTGTCGGCCACGGGAACCTGCCCGTAAGTCCTGCCAGTACCGCTGTTATAGGTGCCGATATACTTCTTGAACCCCAGTGCGCTATAAAGATAGATGTTCAAGTCGAAGCCCTTCCAGCTCCAAGTATTGCCAAAGCCGATCATCCAGCGTGGCGTGCTGTTACCTAATTTCACCACATCCTTGGCATCAAGCACACCATCACCATTCCGGTCAACATATTTGATATTACCTATGTTAGCGTCTGGCATATACGATGGTATATCGCTCTTGCTGCGGATGATGCCATCGGTCTGCCATCCATAGATGGCGTCAATCTCGCCCTTCTCGTCGATATACTCCGCCAGAGCTACTTCCGGGTTACGCTCCACCCAACTGGCCTTGAAATAAGATACATTCAGCGTGGTCTCCCACTTAATGGTCTTGCTGTTCAGGTTGTCGCTGTTCAGGGAGAACTCAAAGCCCTCGCTCTTGGTTTCGCCGATATTGGCAGCCACACGCCCAACGGCATTGTTTGAGGGCAGCGTCTGATAGTCGAGCAGATCCTTTACGCCACGATGGAAGAATTCGATAGAACCATTGATGCGCTGGTTGAAAAAGCCATAGTCGATACCGATGTTCAGCGTGTAGTCGGTTTCCCATTTCAGTTCTGGATTCTCTATCTGGGTAAGCATCAGTCCGGTGTGCATCGTCGAGCCGATCAGGAAGTTATAGCCCGAACGGTAAAGCGACTGAGAGTTGGTGCCCAGGACATTTTCATTTCCCGTTGTACCGTAGCCCACTCTGAGTTTCAGGTTGCTGATGGCCTTCGCGTTCTGCATGAAGGCCTCCTCACTCAGTCGCCAGGCGACTGAAGCACTGGGGAAGAAGCCCCACTTCTTGTTTTCAGCGAAATAGCTCGAACCGTCACGACGGGCAGTGATGGTCACAATGTAGCGATCCTTATACGAATAATTGGCACGGAAGAATTGTGATAGCTTTGTTCGCTCTGCATAGTAGGAGTTGATACCCTCTTTATCCTTATCACTGGCTATGCCTACATTATTGTAACCAAAGGCATCGGTAAAGAAGTCAGAACCCGTAAGCCCGAAGCTCTCGCTGATGGTCTTATAGTAACCGGCACCCAGTACTGCCGACACATGATGCACTTCGCCAAACGTCTTGTCGTAGTTCAGATACGACTCAATGCTGGCATTAACCACCTTTGAATGTCCCAGGCTGGCCATACCCTCCTGAGCATTCACATTGTTCGCATGTTTCGGGATAAAGAACTTTCTGACAGATGACTGTGTGTCATAGCCACCCACGCCCCTCAACGTAAGCCCGTCTATCAACTTCAGGTCGAAAGAGGGCGCAATGAATACGCGCTCCGTCGTGGTCTTATCCTCTATGTCACAATAAGACACCGGGTTCGTATAGAGTTTATTATAACTCTTGTTATAATTGCCATTCTCGTCCATCACGGCGATGTCTGGTGCATAGTCAATGATTCGCATAATCATGTTATCACCATTACCTCCCGTACCTACCGAGGTGCTGTTGGCATTCACGTTCGAGTAGCTGAACTTTATGCCCGCCTTGAAGATTCTCGAGAACTCCTGATCCAGATTCAGTCGTAGGTTATGGCGCTTCAAGCCCGACTGTTTCAGAATACCTTGATTGTTGTAATAATTGTAAGAGAAGAAATACTTCGTCTTGTCAGTTCCACCATTGACAGATACGTTCTGATCAATCACATACCCCGTTCTCGACACCTCGTCAATCCACTTCGTATCGGCCGTATAGCCATCCACGTTGCCGAATACGGGCTGATAGCCGCTGAGGTCTTCGGGGTTGTCGCCATACACGCCCATCTTATTATTATAAAGGTAATACTCCTTTGTCCAGAAGTTTGCTTGCTCCCTGAACTGTCGGGCGTTGAGCACCTCGGGGTACTTCTTCATCAGTTGAGCCGTGAAGACACTACGATACTCCACCTTCGGTTTGCCCGATTTGCCGTTCTTGGTTGTAATCAGCACGACACCATTAGCAGCCGAAGCACCATAGATGGCTGCCGCCGAAGCATCCTTCAACACCTCAATACTCTCAATGTCATTAGGATTGATCGTGTTCAGCGGATCACGGTCCACGCCAGCCATATAGTCATATCCCGGTGTGCTGATGCCCGGCGTTGCCGACGAGTTGGTCTGGATGGGCACACCGTCGATTACGTAGAGCGGAGCGTTGCTGCCATGAGGCGACGCAGCACCACGGATATTGATAGAAATGCCGGCACCAGGCTGAGCAGAGCTCTGCGTAGCCGACATACCCGTAACACGTCCTTGCAGCATCTGACTCACACTGGTGCTGCTGACGGAATTCAGCTGATCACCATTGACAGAAGCCACGGATCCAGTGATGTCTTTTCTGCGCGATGTACCATAACCGATTACCACCACTTCATCCAGTCCATTGGCCTCTTCTTCAAGCGTGATGTGCATAGGCGCATTTGTAGGTTTAATGTCCTGCGACTTATAGCCGATGTAAGAAACAGAAATCATGGCCCCCTGACCCACCTGAAGTGTGAAGTGCCCCTCCAGGTCGGTTACCGTGGCGTTCTTTGTACCTTTTTCCACTACCGTGGCTCCGATGACGGGCACTCCATCGCGGTCGGCTACAACGCCGCTGACCTTTTGGCTTTGTGCCATGGTCACCATGCTGCAGATGGTGAACAAAGCCAAGAAGAAAAATCTTGTTTTAGTCATGTTAAAAATGTTTTTAGTTAATTATTTGAGTTATCTTTTAGTTTGATTCCGGCTGCAAAGTTAGGCTGTTTTCCTGAAGCAGACTTGTCTGTGCCGTTCATTAGCTTTCACTATTTGTGCAAAGTGAGGTTCTACTCTGTTTTTCTCTTATAATTATATAGGTATATAAGGATTTTTTTGTAAGTTTGCACCAGAAATAGGACTCTATTATGCAGCTAAAGACAATTCTTATACTTGTCATTTCACTATCACTATGCCATCCGTCCAAAGGCCGGCAGACTAACGAATACGTATTAACCGAACTGCCCACCCAGCAACAATTGCCAGTGGCCAATGTCCACTGCATCTATCAAGATAGGGAGGGATTTATTTGGTATGGAACCCGGGGAGGAGGCTTGTGCCGTGATAATGGCTATCATATTGATGTCTTTCGCTCCGACCGCAATCATCCCGACTTGATCGGTGCAAGTAATGATATTACAAGTCTGGCAGGCGACTTCCACAATCATATCCTTTTCTCCACGAAGGAGGGATTTTATATGCTCGACAAGAACGACTACACCATCCATGTCGTCGATCAGCAAATGGCAGGCAAGTCTGCAGGCCCCATATTAGTGGCATCCGATAGTACTGTCTGGGTCTGTTCAGCAAAGCGAATCTATCATTATGACCAGCATCTGCAACTCATGGCAACCTTCCCATCGAAATGTATGGGAAAGGATGCATGGGCATCGCGTATCATGCAGGACAGTCGCGGCAACATATGGGTGACTCAATGGAATGGCGGCATCGTGAGATACAATCAAGCTACCCGCCAGTTTGAAGAGCAATACTGGGAAGACGGCATCGTACCGGCCGACCTTGTGGAAGACCCTACGGGCCATGGCTTCTGGATAGGCACTTGGGGAAAAGGCATCATGCACTACGATCCCGAAAAACATCAGATTACACCATTCCCTTGTACCTACGAGGATTCCAACGCCTCACTGACAATCCATCTCGTCGGCGATAATTCCTCCCGGCGGTTATGGGCGTCAACGATGTATGGACTTTGCGCCTATGATATCATAGGTGGAAACCTCTACCCCGTGAGCCTAGCCGGTATCCTGCCCGATGGCATGAGCGTCATCGACAATACGGCCTTCGACAACAAGGGCAACCTATGGGTTTCAGGATTCTCGCCCCACACGTTTATCCTGTCTCATCCCGACACAAGTATCATGAAAGACGATCTCTCACCTGTCAGAAAACAGTTACACAATCGACCTTTCATCCGAAACACCGTGAAAGAGGGTGATTATATCTGGCTGGGGCAGGACCGCAAACCCATCGCGCTATATCTGCAAAAACAGGGAACCATTGTCTTCGACAAGAACACCAGTAACGTTTCAAGACCCAGTGTGACGGATTTCTGTAAGCGTCACGATAGGCAAGGCATCTGGGGAAAAGAGCAGAATCTGCTTTATCACCTCTGGTACGAAGGGCAGACCATCCAGTCACAAGTAGAAGCAAGGGTACAGGGGGATATCAACTGTATTCTCGATGCTGGCGGGGGCGAGATATACATCGGCCATCAAGAAGGCATTGACCTCTATCACACTACAACCAGAACCATCAGCCATTTGACGGTCTCTGCCAGACGGGTTGTGGCTATATTAAAAGCCCGCGATGGCAATCTGTATTATGCCTCCGACGACAGCTGCCTGACTTGCTATAATTCCAGGCGAGGCGAACGGATGCTTTCGACGAAAAACGAGGTTACCGATTTGGCTGAAGACAGTAATGGATATATCTGGGCCACCACCCGTCATGGTGACCTGCTATACTATCATCCAGAAACGGGTAAGACCGCTATCGACGACAAAGGCAGCAATGCTAACGGCGACAATATCAAGCATATAGCCATTGATGCTAAGGGACATCTCTGGCTGCTATCCGACCAGATGGTGAAAGAGTACAACCCCCGAAGCGGAGCCTATCGCATCTTCCGTTCATCCGACAAGGCTATCCAGATGGACTGTTTCCATCATGTCAAGGCCGAAGGCGACCACGTGACGATCGACGGCGCCGGAGGCATCCTCTACATCCAACCGTCGGCCAACATCGACCAGCTCTCATCCGGGGCATCACCCATCATCACATCGGTCACCATCGACGGCATCCGACGGATCGTAGGTATGAACAGTAAGGAACTCGACATCCGTCATGATGCGGTCAACATCGAGATACAATTCTCCACCCTCAACTATCTGCATGCCGACAAGGTTTCCTATGCCTACCGGCTCAGCTCCATCGACACCCAATGGCACTATCTGCCACAGGGCGTCAACAAGGCCACCTTCGTTCTGCTACCCAAAGGCGATTACATGCTCGAACTGATGGCTACCGACGAGTACGGCTGCTGGGGACAGAGCGTCCATGCCCTCCAGCTCCACCGGCTGCCAGCCTGGTACGAGTCGTGGTGGGCCTATCTCCTCTATCTGCTAACTGTTGCCTTGCTGATGGGCACCATCGCCCGCTACTATCTGAGACACCAGAAGGAAAAACAGCAACATCGGATGGATGTGCAACTGACAGAGATGAAACTGCGCTTCTTTACGAACATAAGTCACGAACTACGCACCCCACTCACACTCATACTCACGCCGTTGGAGAGCATGGTGAAGAGAATTGACCGCTGGCAACAAGAGGATCAGGAAGAGACACACCTCGCTTTTATCAGCAGTCAGCTCATGATGATCCAGCGGAATGCCCAGCGGCTGCTATCGCTCGTCAACAACCTGCTCGACTTCCGCAAGCTGGAAATGGGGCAACAGAAACTGGAACTGACCAATGGTGACATCTTCGACTTTATCCGCACCGTCTGCGAAACATTCCGTCCTATATCTACCGAAAAAGGTATCGGTCTGGGATATGCCATTCCCAACGAACAGCTCTATATCAATTTCGACAGCCGCAAATTGCAGCATATCCTATACAATCTGCTCAGCAATGCCTTCAAGTTCACGCCTGCAGGCGGCCAGATAGCAGTTAGCGTCGCCAAGATCGATACAGAGTGGCTCAGTATCACCGTAAAGGATACCGGTTGCGGCATCTCCAGTCGCGACCTTCCACACATCTTCGACCGTTACTACCAAAGCAAGAACACGGCCGACCCTTCAGTGACCGGCACCGGCATCGGACTGCATCTAACCAAAGAATACCTGCAGCTTCATGGCGGCAGCATCACCGTCAGCAGCAAGCTTGACGAGGGCACCACTTTCACAGCCCTTCTGCCAACAAACTTGAAGATGAAGGAGCTGCCCCAGCCTGCCGAGTCTCATCAGCAGGCAGAAGCACCAGAGACCGAATCCCGTAAGGCTAATCTGCTCATTGTTGACGACAACGGTGAGTTCCGTCAGTTCCTGTGCGGTGAACTGGCTGAGCAATACAACATCCATCAGGCAGCCAATGGCGAGGAGGCACTCACCGTGATTGCCGAGCAGGATATCGACCTAATGGTGTCAGATGTGATGATGCCCGCTATGGATGGAATGACGCTCTGCCGCCATATCAAGCAAGACGTCAGCACATCCCACGTGATGGTTATCCTGCTGACAGCCCGCACTGCCGAAGAAAGCAAGATAGAGGGATTCCGGGCAGGAGCTGACGACTACCTGCCGAAGCCGTTCAACATGGAGATGCTGCAACTGCGCATCAGCCATCTGCTGGAATTGCGCCGCCAGCGCAATCAGGATTTCCTAAAAGGCGAGGATGTCGAAGTCGAGGCCGTAGCACTCAATGAGATCGACCAGAAATTCCTTCGTAGTGCCGTCGAGGCAATAGAGCGTCATCTCAGCAACGAAGAGTACGACATCGATGCCCTGGCGGCCGATGTCTGTATGAGTCGCTCCACCCTCTACCGTAAGCTTCATTCACTGACAGGCCAGAAGCCCAGTCTGTTTATTCGGGCTATTCGCCTCAAGCATGCCGCCCGCATGATAAAGGAAGGCAGCTACAACCTCACAGAGATATCCACGCTTTGCGGATTCTCCTCACCAAGTTATTTCAGCCGCTGTTTCAAAGCCCAATACGGCATACCCCCTGCCAGTTACAATGTTGCACCATAAACTACAGACTACATGAAACTACATCGTTTGATTCTATTGACGGTTTTTCTCTTCCTTCTGACAACCACGAGGGGAGTGGAGCGCATGAAGTACAATTTCAACAGCGAGTGGCGGCTTCAGGTGGGCGATTTCCCTGAGGCCAGCAACGCTGAGTTCGATGATTCCAAGTGGCAGCAGGTTACATTGCCCTTTGCCTTTAATGGCGATGAGGCTTTCCGCAAGGATATCGTCGATCTGACAGATACCATCTGCTGGTATCGGAAGACCTTTAAGATGGATGATGTTCAAGATCGGAAGGTGTTCGTCGAGTTTGAGGGTGTGCGTCAGGGAGCGGATTTCTATCTCAACGGGCAGCATCTCGGCTACAGCGAGAATGGGGTGATGGCCTGTGGCTTCGACCTGACTCCTTTTATTCAGAAAGGTGATAACGTGCTGGCTGTGCGCTGCGATAACAGTTGGGCCTATGAGTCGCGCCAGTATCAGAGTCGTTACCAGTGGAACGATCGTAACTTCAATGCCAACTATGGCGGCATCCCTAAGAATGTGTGGTTGCATGTCACCGGCAAACTCTACCAGACGCTGCCGCTCTATAGCAACCTCGGCACCACCGGCACCTATGTCTATGCTACCGATTTCGATATTCCGAACCGCAAGGCTGTGGTTCATGTCGAGTCGCAGGTGCGCAATGAGGATAGTAAGCCCCGAAGCTTCCGCCTGTTTGCCCATGTCGTCAATGCCAACCGCTATCTGGCTGCGGTTATCCCGGGTGAGCGCGTCACCCTGCAGCCTGGCGAGACGCGTGTCGTCAGTATCCAACGCGAACTGAGCGGACTCCATTTCTGGTCGTGGGGCTATGGCTATCTCTATACCGTCAGGACCTTCTTGGCAGAGGATGGAGCCGATGCCAAACCTCTGAGCCTGAATGCCGGCAATGATGCAGTCGTCATTCGCACCGGATTCCGCAAGACCCGCTTCGGCGATGGCAAGATATGGCTCAACGATCGTGTTCTGATGGTACATGGCTATGCCCAGCGCACCTCCAATGAATGGCCGGGCGCAGGTCTCTCCGTACCGGCCTGGCTCAGCGACTATTCCAATGACTTGATGGTGAAGTCGGGTGGCAACGTCGTGCGCTGGATGCACGTTACCCCTTGGAAACAGGATGTCGAGAGTTGTGATCGTGTCGGACTGATTCAGGCCATGCCTGCAGGAGATGCGGAGAAGGATGTGACCGGTCCCCGTTGGGAACAGCGCAAGGCGCTCATGCGCGATGCCATCATCTACAATCGTAACAATCCCTCGATCCTGTTCTATGAGAGTGGCAACGAGAGCATCAGCCGAGAGCACATGCTGGAGATGAAGGCCATCCGCGACGAATACGATCCGCATGGTGGTCGTGCTGTCGGTTCGCGCGAGATGCTCGATATCGACGAGGCGGAGTATGGTGGCGAGATGCTCTATATCAACAAGTCTGCGAAGCATCCCATGTGGGCGATGGAATACTGTCGAGATGAGGGCTTGCGCAAGTATTGGGACGAATACAGCTATCCCTATCATCAAGAGGGCGACGGACCGCTCTATCAGGGCAAACCTGCCCAGGACTATAATCACAACATGGATCAGTTTGCCGTTGAGATGGTGCGCCGCTGGTACGACTACTGGCTGGAGCGCCCAGGCACAGGCACGCGCGTCTCTTCGGGTGGTGTGAAGATTGTCTTCTCCGACACCAATACCCACCATCGCGGTGAGTCGAACTACCGCACGAGTGGCGTCACCGATGCGATGCGCATCCCCAAGGATGCCTTCTTTGCCCATCAGGTGATGTGGAGTGGGTGGGTAGAGTCCGAGGTGCCCCAGACCTATATCATCGGCCATTGGAACTATCCTGCAGCGACGGTTAAACCCGTCTATGTCGTCTCTACTGCTAGCGAGGTCGAACTCTTCCTGAATGGGCGCTCGCTGGGCAAGGGCAGGCAGTCTTACCGTTATCTCTTCACGTTCGACGATGTGGCCTTTGAGGCAGGCACGTTAGAGGCTGTCGCGTCCGATGGGAGCCGCTATCGGCTCGAGACTGCAGGCGAACCCCGTCAACTGAAACTTTCGGCCATCCAGAATCCCGAAGGCACGAAGGCCGATGGGGCAGATATGATACTCTGTCAGGTAGAGGTGCTCGATGCGCAAGGTCGCCGCTGTCCGTTGGACAACAGCATGATTCACTTCGAACTCTGGGGCGAGGCGCGATGGGTCGGGGGCATAGGCACCCGAAGTATGGACTTGCCAGTAGAATGTGGTGTTAATCGCGTCTTGGTCCGCACCACGCCCCATGCAGGCGAGATTCACTTGTCGGCCTCTGCCGAAGGTCTGAAGCCTGCCTATATCACCCTTCGCAGCGAGACGGTAGATGCAGCGCTCTATCAACCTTCTCTCACCCTCCAATGCCGTCTGGATCGGGGTGAGGCACCATCCGCACCCTCCTATACGGAAAAGGCCCGCAGCATCGAGATCGTTTCGGCCAGGGCTGGCTACGATACACAACATGCTGCAAGCAGTTACGATGACAATGAACTGTCGGAATGGAAGAACGATGGTCGGCTCTCTACTGCCTGGATCACCTACAGGCTTGCCGAGAAGACCACCATCGATGATATCTGCATGAAACTGACGGGTTGGCGCCTTCGCAGTTATCCGTTGGAGATCTATGCCGGCAAACAACTCATCTGGAGTGGCGATACGCCTCGTAGCCTCGGCTATGTGCATCTCAAGCCACAGAAAGCGGTGAAGACTAATGAGATAACCATCCGCCTGAAGGGGGCTGGCAAGGATAAGGATGCCTTTGGCGGCATCGTCGAGGTGGCAGAGCCTGCTGCCGGCGAACTCGATCTCTTCAAGGCGAAAGGTGGTTCCGATTCGGGAAACGAACTCCGCATCGTCGAGATAGAGTTCCTGAAGGCGCTGCAGCCTTAACCCCGGCGATGGCTCAGTGGGGATAGTAGTTATACCCGATGAGTCCACCACCGATACTTGCTACACGGTTGAATGGTTCCATCTCTTTGATGGTGAAACGAACTGCGGCAACGATGCTCATGTGCACCTGTTTTGCCAATGATTTTGCTTTTGCCATAACTTCTAATTTTTTATGTTAATACTTTCTTGTTTAAATTTTCAGGTGCAAAGTTATGACGCATTGGAGTAAGAAACAACAATTTCGCAGTTTTTCGTCTCGTTTACATGCGGTGGATATATGATTTTGCGACAGATAATGAATACTTTGACATAATTGTCGCAGTCAAGGCTATAAAAAGTTACCAGATATGTATGCGGTCGGCTGGTGCGAGGTAGAGCTTGTCGCCGGGCTTCACGCCGAAGAGGTCGTACCAGTCGTCCATGTTCGGTACGATGCCGTTCACGCGCTCCTTGTTCAGAGAGTGAGGGTCAGGCCCCTCGCTTCTTTCTTTCCCGAAGGAAAAATAATCGACGTGTTTTTGCCCATACTT
>OMXO01000043.1 GCA_900315035.1 uncultured Prevotella sp. | reverse complement strand
ACAGGTGGCAGCCAGATTCTCACCGAGGGCATAGGCCGTCTGGAAGTTGATACTCTTCAGCATCCGTTCTTTCAGGTCGGCAGGCATCGGCTCTCCCGTATCGCAGTGACGGGCATAGTGGTCGAAGACCTCCGGGATGGTGGCAAACGACTCATTGAACTGTGATGGCATCTCAACGAAATCGCGTGCTACAGACGTTCCGCTCAGACGGTTGTACTGACAGTCGGAGAGGATGCCATGAAGGGCATGACCGAACTCATGGAACATCGTGGTCACTTCGTCCCAAGTCAGCAGTGAAGGCTTGCCCTCTGGTGCCTTTGCATTGTTGCAGACAGGTAAGTGGTTACGCTGACGGCTCTGCTTCTGGAAGCCATCCATCCAGGCACCTCCACGCTTCGTCGGGCGACGGAAATAGTCGGTGTAGAACAGGGCCTTGGTCTTACCGTCTTTGTCGATGACCTCGAACGCCTTCATATCGGGATGATAGAGCGGGATATCCTTACGCTCCTTGAATGTCAGGCCATAGACCCGATTGGCTGCATAGAACACGCCATTGAGCAACACACTATCCACGTTGAAGTAAGGTTTCACCTCGTCGTCAGAGATGTCGAGCATGGCCTTCTTCATCTTGGCTGAATAATAGAAACGGTCATAGGGCTGCAACTGGAAATCAGCGCCCTCTGTCTTGCGGGCAAAGTCCTCGATGGTCTTCGTCTCGGCGTCAGCCTTCGGTGTGTATTGGCTGATGAGACTCTTCAGGAAGGCATAGACATTGTCCGGTGTCTTCGCCATCGTATTCTCCAGCGAGTAGGCGGCATAGTTAGGATAGCCCATGATCTCAGCCTGTTCGGCACGCAGTTTGGCTATCTCGGTGACGATGGCAAAGGTATTGAACTTCCCCGTACCGTCGGCACGATGGATAGAGGCCTCAAAGATCTTCTTACGCAGGTCGCGATTGTCGAGACTGGCCAGAATAGCCTGCTGCGTGGTATTGACGATGACAACGGCATAGGGAGCCTTACCGCCACGACTCTCTGCGTCTTTGGCGCACTGGGCGATGTCGGCATCACTGAGCCCTGCCAGGTCTTCTTTCTTGTCCACCCACACCACTGCGTTGTTCGTAGCCTCTGGGAGCAGATCGCCCCACTGTGTCTGCAGATCCGAGATACGCAGGTTGATGGCTTTCATGCGCTCCATCTTGTCCGCAGGCAACAGCGCACCCTTACGGACAAACTCCTTATAGGTCTCCTCCAGCAGTTTCTTGTCTTCTCCCTGCAGTGTCTCGTACTCTTTGTCATAGACCTGTTTGATACGGTCGAACAGAGCCTTGTTGAAAGAAATCTCGTTCTCCAGGTCGGTCAGCATCGGCGTCACCTTCTTCTCGATGTCTCCCAGTTCTGGTGTCTTGTCTGCCTCGACAAGGGCGAAGAAGACGCGACTCACGTGGTCGAGCAGCCGTCCGCTCTCCTCGAAGGCCAGAATGGTGTTCTCAAAGGTGGCAGCATCCTGATTCTCCACAATCTTGGCAATCTCATCCTTGGTCTGCTGGATGGCGGTCTCGAAAGCGGGCAGATAGTCAGACGTCTGGATCTGACTGAAGTCGGGGGCACCCAAGAGGAGACTGCTCTCCTGCAACAGCGGGTTCTCGCGCTGTGCCTGCTGACAGGCACCTAACTGCATCGTCATAGCCGATGCGACGGCAACAGTCGTCATGGTTTTTATTATTTTCATCTTTGTTATGGATTAATCATGATAGTTTCTTGCGCAGCGTCAGGACGTTGAATCCTCCAATGCGCTCATAGTTCACACTGTCCATCAACTGGCGCACGAGGAAGATGCCAAGTCCACCGATAGACCTCTCCTCGGCCGACTGCGTCGTGTCAACAGAGGCCACCGTCGTCGGGTCAAAGCGCTTGCCATTATCGGAGATGACGAACTTCAGTCTGACATCATTCGCCTGCACTTCGATATTGACGGTACCCGTCGTTCCTTCCGGATAGGCATAGTTCATCACATTGACCACCGCCTCCTCGATAGCCAGATTCATCTGCATGCTGGTAGCGGTGTCAAAACCCATGACCTCACATACATGATCGACGAACTCAGCCAGTTTCGGCACCTCTTCGATATCATTCGTCAGGGTGATGCTACGCTGATAGCGCACGTCGAGTTGATGCTTCGTATATTGAATGGCCAGCATGGTCAGGTCGTCACTTTGCTCTGCCCCGTTCACAAATTCCCTGACAGCCTTCGTCATGTCTTCCACGAGGTTGATGGGCTTGTGCCGGTTCTCTTTCAGCGCTGTATCGGCCACCTCCAGGATACGTTCCTCCATAAACTGGTCGTGCTGGGCGTTTTCTGCCTCAGTCAGACCGTCGGTATAGAGGAAGATCGTGGTGTTCGGGTCGATCAGTGTCTCCTGAGCCACGAATTTCCAGTCGCCCACCACACCGATCGGCAAATTCGATTCACATGGTAGCAATCCCATGTTCGACCCTATCAGCAGCGGTGAGTCGTGACCGGCATTACAATAGCGCAGACGGCCGGTAGGCAAGTCGAGCACACCCACGAACAGCGTTACGAACATATTGGAATCGTTGCCTTCGTTCATCGTCTCATTCAGACGGTTGACAATACGCTCGGGCTGCGACTCATGGGCAGAGACCGTACGGAACTGTGCACGCGTCACAGCCATCACCAGGGCTGCAGGTACGCCCTTACCCGAGACGTCACCGATACAGAAGAACATCTTCTCGTCGCGGATAAAGAAGTCAAACAGGTCGCCGCCCACAGCCTTCGCTGGCGTCAGTTGTCCATAGATATCAATATCGTCGCGCTCCGGATAGGCAGGGAATATCTTCGGCAACATCGACATCTGTATGTCACTGGCCACCTTCAGCTCACTCTCGATAGCAGCCTTCGACGCTGTGGTATTCCGCAACTCTTCCATCTGTTCGCGCAGTGAGGCCTGCATGAGCGAGAACGACTGGCGCAGACGTGCCATCTCGTCCTTGGTCTTAATGTCGGGCAGTGTCGCATTCAGGTTACCCTTAGCCACCTCGTCGGCCGAATCGGCAAAGCGTACCAGCGGTCTTGTGATACGCTTCAGCACAGTGTCACAGATCAGGAACAGCACTACCAGTCCGGCCAGCATAATCAGGATGATCAGGTAGGTGAGCAAGCGGGAACTGCCGTAGATAATGCTGGCGGGAATCACGGTCGCCATCGACCATCCCGTTCGCTCGATGGGTGCGTAGCAGATCAGGAACTTGATGCCGTCGCGAGTAATCTCCCGCATGCCCGACAGACCGTCCACCATGTCGTAGCCTATCTGTGCGTCGATCGAGTCGTTCGTCTCCATCGAGTAGTTGAAATAGGTATCATTCAGGATGCGCTCACTCATCGGGTGGGTGATATAGCTGGCACCACGCCCGATGATAAACGAGTAGGCATGCGTCGATAAGAACTCCTGGTCGAGATTAACAGTTGTAGTATCCGCCTCAGTGTCCAGAAGTTTGCTGTTCAGTTCTATATCGCTCTTCGTCACGAGTTCTGTCAACCAGTTCAGCGACACGTCGGCCGTAAAGATGGCTATCAGGTTTCCGTCCTTGTCAAACACCGGGTGCGAATAGGTGGTCATCAGCTGTTCACCACCACCCGTGTCGTAATAAGGCTCACTCCAGTAACTTTTCTTCAGCAACTTGGGGATCTGATACCAGTCCATAAAGTGATACTCATATTCCGATGTGCCCAGTTGCTTGACCTTGATAGTGTTGTCAACCGTCCGGTAGGCATAAGGCGAGAAGTGCTCCCCCTTCTGCGGGTAGTAGTTTGGTTCAAAGGCGATGGCCGAACCTATGATATGAGGGTTGAGTTCCAGGATCTGTCGCACGATATCATAAAACGTATCGGGCTCCTTGATGTGGTCATACACTTCGGGCACCACATTTTCCACAGCCACCTCTACACCTACCAGCACACTGTTAATACGCTGGTTAGCTATCTCAATCCTGCTTTTCGCGTTCTCCTCCGAACTGTTCAGGAAGGCCTTTCGTGTCACATGCGTAATAATAAGGGTGACGATAGTGAATACGATGACAACCGTCAGCATCACCCAGACAGTCAGTCTGGAGTGCAGTGAATGTGACATTTTCTGTAATCGGGATATAATCATAGCTGTGTTATCTGCTTATAGGTGATTTCTTTCTTGATGAGTCCGCTCTCCAACAAGATGCGGTTGGCCAGTTTCAGGGATGCCGGTTCCAGTTTATAGGTGCGTTTGCCAGTGTCTTTATCAGCCAATTGCTTCAGAATTTCCTTCATCATCCATTCCTGCGAGATCATGTTGCCGGCGATACCGCTCTGGCGCATGGTGACCATCACGATGTCAAGTGCCTCCTCGGGATTAGCCACGGCCCACTCCCAGCCCTTACGGGTAGCCTCGGCAAACTTCTGCACCTCGTCCTTATGCTTACGATAGAAGTCAAGCGTCACATACACCCCGTCTTCGGGCACATTATAGCCGATGTCGCGCATATGCAACACCTGGTCGTCCTTGATACGCTGCCCGGCCAACTTCAGTTGGAAGAATTCGTTATAACTCATGGCCAAGGTCGCATCGATAGCCTTTGAGATGAAGAGGTTGATATGCGAGAGGAACGGCACCCACTGGATACCGAGTTTGTATTTCTTATCCATCGCCATCGGGAGCTCACTGAAGCCAGCCCGCCAGTGGCCCACCTTCTTGCCACTGAGGCTCTCCATGCCTTTCAGCGGTGTATGCGAGACTATCAGCAGATTGCTCTGTTGAGATGCCTGAAAGACATTCACCAACTGGGCGCCCCGGTCAATCATCGCCATCGCCGTCACCAGGTTAAGCGTGATAAACTGGCTTTCACCCTTCTGCAGATAATCACTGCTCGGCCTGGAAAGTGCCGGATGCTTGATGGCCACATCAAGACCGGCCTCCTTATAGAAGCCTTTACTATTAGCCACATAAAAGCCCACGAATTGAGCCTGGGCCGCCCACTGCGGGGTAAAAACCAGCTGTTGGGATTTTGCCATACCGGTGCCACATATCAGCAAAGCGACACACAGCCATTGTTGCAACCTTTTCATCTGTCAGTCATTTAGTTGCGGGCAAAGTTACAACTTTTTTTTGGAAAATCCACAGACTGAGCCAACTTATTGCAAAAATCCATCCATAATCACCGTCGGAGCGGCTTTACTGTCGAACGCTCCGAGCTTATAGCCGCCAGGCAGACACTGCGGTTCCCAATAGAACACCCCTCGGCAGTGGCCATTGGTCTCGCTGCGCGACTCCCTGATGACGCGGGTCAACAGCCTGCGCCCCTCTTCCATCTTTTCCGGATGGCTCTCATCGACCTCGTAGCCCGTCTCCACGATCATCACGTCGCACTGATATTTCTCGCTGACATGACGGATGTTCTTGATGCAGTCGGTAATGATGTCGTCGGCCTTCAGTTCGGGATGACCGTCCATCGCCCAGTAGGGATAGAGCGACATGCCAACCATGTCGAACTTTCCGCCGTATTTCAGGATCGTGTCGAGGTTCTGGTCATAGAGGCGCTGTTCGTGCCCACGATCCAGATGCACGATGACGATGGCATCGGGGAATACCTCCTTCACGGCATCATAGCCAGCACGGATAAAACCGGCATACTGCTGCGGTTCGGTCTTGATATGCCCCATCGAGTGGGTGATGGTGGTGCGTCCCAGCGAGTCTTTGATCTCCCAGCCTTGTTCGTTGGTCTTCACGCTCCAGAGCATACCGTTGCTCGTCTCGTTGCCCACCTGCACCCATCGGGGCGCGATACCGTTCTCCTTCAGCAGCGAGAGCACCTCAATCGTGTGGTTGCGCACATCCTGTTTCATCTCTTCAAACGAGTGTCCGAGCCATGCCTTCGGAATCGGCTGTTTGGCAGGGTCAGCCCACCAGTCGCTATAGTGGAAATCCACCATCAGGTCCATGCCGAGCGCCTTCACCCGCTTGGCCATCGCCAGAAGTGCGAACTTGTCGCAGTCGCCGCCACGGGGGTTCACCCATACGCGCATCCGGATAGCCGACATCTGATAGTCGTTCTTCAGCAGTTCCAGACATTCGCGCTCGCGTCCGTTACGATCGTGGAACACGACGCCCCGCTTTTCCTGCATCGTCAGGAAGCCCACGTCGGCACCCTTCACGAAATCCTTGATTTCCAACTTGACGGTCAGCGGCTGACGGATGTTCGCGAGATAGTCTTCGGCGAGCAGTTGCCAATGCGCCAAAGTGCGGACGTCGTAGTTGCTCCAGGCCGAACCGAAATAATAGGTGTAAGGCTCACCCTTGTACTGACTGACGAGGCCGACGGCATGGGCGGGCTTGCCTTCCAACCGCATCGTCTCGTCAACACCTTCGGGGAATAGCGTGCCCACGTATATCTGCGACTGATGCACTTTCGGATTGTCGGTCGGATCAGCGTATAGCACATAGTTCTTACCCAGTATCACGTTCTCCTCACCGTGCACCACCACACCGGTAGCCAGCGTGACCGGCTCGCGGATGCCATCATACCAGACGGTCATCTTGTTGTAGTGCGAGCCCTTGTCGAGTGTGATCAGGCGGTGCTCTGTCGTACCTTCGGCCGTCGTGCCGTAGGTCAGTTCAGCGGTGAATCGTAGCGGACCGTTGTCGAGAATCTTGCAGTCGGTGAAACAGTATGGGAAGATCAACCCTCCATCCTTCATCAGCGCTGGGGCGCCGCAACCCAGACTGGGTCCTACGGAATACACGTCCATGCCATAGCCGTGATCCATGTGGAACGAGGTGTTCCTGATCATCTCTTCACCCTCTTCGCGCTTGCCCGCTTTCCGCAGCGAGTCGCCCTGATGCCAGCCCCAGTTGTGCAGGCGGTAGCGCTCCTCAACGACAGGATCGGGCGTGTTCTTCACCCACACGTCAGTACCGAACGACCGCTCACCTCGACGCTGGAGGGCAGGACCGTACACACGGTAGATGCCTCGGTCGTTCTCCCAAGCGAGGTCATCGAGACGCTCCGGGTAGATCCGTCCGCCAACTTGCTTCACGAAGGGCAAAGGCTGTCCCTTGGCGATGGTGTACGTCGCCACGCCTTTCGGCAGCATGGAGACGAAGAGCAGCAGTTTGCCGTCATGACTCGTCTGATAGGTCATCTGCTGCCCGAGTGCGTTCATGACTACCAGCGAATCACAGGTTTTCAGCCCGAGTGCCCGGCAGATCGCGTCCAGGTCGGCCTCCACCACCTCCTGTCGCTGATCAGAGGTAGGGTTCGTCACGTTAAGGCATACTTGCTGGGCATTTGCCTGCTTGGGGCAGAAAAGACCAGCCAAGAGAAGGAGCTGTAAGACAATCGATTTCTTGATCATTTTATTGACATGGGTTTATGAAGTTTGCCTGCAAAAGTACGAAAAAAGAACGAAAACGAAAACTTTTTTCGTTCTCGTTTTCGCTTTCCTACGATTTTTTGTTTTTACACCCCCAGCACACGACACCATTCCACCCTTATTCTCCCCCTTTGTCGCCAATCGCGCCCAGTGTCGCAACAAACTCGGGCATAAATCCGCGAAATATTTGTCTACCTCCCAAAACCGCCGTACCTTTGCACTCGCAAAAGTTAATCAACAGTATAAACATTAAAATTAAAAATTTAAAGATTATGACACAGAAAAATGAAATGAGCGCACGCGCTCTGACAATGGAAGAGATGGAGAATGTAAACGGTGGAATTAAGGGCTGGTCTTGGCAGTATAGGCGCGAGCAGCAGGGAAAAATTATCTAATGATCAAAGCGTCCTGGAGTTGATTTCCAGGACGTTTTTTGTTTATTACCCCCAGCACACTACTATCTGTTTTGGAACTGCAACACTGCAACAACTGCCGACAATGCGGGGTTCGACGCTTATCCACCAACAACAAAAAATACTGATAACGTAGGCGAAAGTTCCAAGGTGAATAGGCCGTCGGCATCGGGGTACAACGTGCGCACAGTGCCGTCGGCATTGTTCCAAAGTGAGAGTTTTGGGGGCGCATCCAACAGGCGAAAACGGATGTTGACAGCCTCATTTTCCTTGTTGGCGAGATAAAACACCTCGGTTTTGCCGATCTGGCGATGGGTATGCAGTCACAATGACACCTTTACTGCGCAAACGGTCAATCATCTGCCGGGTTTCTGCGGTCATGTGTGCCTTCTCGGCAATGACCAATGCCCGATAATTGATGCCGTCGGGTGTCTGCAGTCGACCCTCACTGGTGGTAAGACGGTTCCGCAGGGCATCGGCCGTACACACATCCCAATCGAGGCCGTCGAGTCCTGCCGGCAGTCGGCTGGTGATGGTCTTGACGGGCACATCGTCGCCCAGGAACACCAGCACATCGGGTGCCGCCTTACCCTGACGCAGCATCACCATCGATCGGGCTGCCTGCAACCACACTGGTTTCATCTGTTCCCAACGGGGGTTGGAACGGTTGATGGCATATTCACGGCCAGCGATGTAGGGCTTGGTGGCCGAAGCGAAGGGGATATGCGGTGTGGCACACACCACAAACTCCTGTGCCCCCATGGCAAAAGCGATGTTACACACGCGCATCAGGTCGGCAGGCGAGTCTTTGTATTCACAGTCGGTCATGGCTTCTGCCGACGCTATTGGCTTGCCATAGAGGTGGGCAGCACTCGAACAGTCCTTCACGTCGTAAGCACCGTCGCGCTGGTAGGTCCAGAATTCGCCCTGTGGCTTATCTACCACCTGCTTCACACTGATGGCATCACCAGGCAAGCAAAGGGCATTTCCGATGGCCTGTGCCGTCAACGTGATGCCGTTGGCTGTGGCTCGTCGCTGGAACACGGCAAAATAGTTATCGCGGATGCAGTCGCTGATGGTCTGACGGTAGTCGTAGAGCACCTGTCGGGTACGTTCCACCGACTCCACCACATAGCCTGCCAACACAGGCAGCCAGGGAGTGAAGTCGTAGCCCCGCCGCAGCCGGAACTCGTCGAGCATCCGTGGCGTCCAGTTTTGCGAGCCGCCCTCGTGCGAGTCCATAGTGACACCTGTAATGCCCTTCACACGGTCGAGGATGGGCTGCACATAACTGTCCCAATGGAGATTGGCGGCCTCTGCCGAGAGTTTGTCGCACTCATAGCCCAACAGGTTCGGTCGGCCGTGTTTCGACTTGGCGCCTGTGAGTACGGCTGCCAGTCGCACCACCCGCCATCGTCCTGCAGGCAACGTAGAGAAATCGCCGTCGGCGATCGGGCGCACCTGTGAGGGCACTATCACGCCCTGACGGTTGTAACTCTCGGGTGTCAACTCGGCTTCTGCGAAATCGCTCTGCAGGGCAGCACGTTCCTCCCAACGGTCCATCTTGGGTTCGCAGCCTACATACCACCACGACAGAGGTCGGCTGCCTTCTGTGTAGCGTACGCGCCAATAACGACCCTCTGTGGGCTCGAAAGCCGTTGTACGGATACGATATCCCCCCAGGCTGTTATACATGGGATCCAGAGGCACAATATCTCGCCAGGCGATGCTGTCGTTGCTCGCCTGAAGCACCCCCACGTCGGGCAGCGTCACAAAGCCATAGCCGCTGAATTTGTCGGCAGAGGCCGTCCTGTCAGTCGGTCGCTGCATGGCGCCGTTGCGCCCCTTCCCCTGTGCCACATAACGGGCTGTGACGTAACGCTTCTTACCGTCGTCGAACAGAGGCATGGCCAGCGTGGCGATATCACAAACGTAGCCGTCTGGGCCGCTGATATCGAGAGAGCCGTCTATCTGTACCCCGCCGCCCTCAACGACCGTCACAACGGCCTCCGAGGCCGCTACGCGCTGCATGGCATGACGAGGGTCTATCCAACGGCCGCCAGCACAATAGCCGTTGGAGATGTTCACCTCGAACGACAGACCGCAGCGACGGGCTTCCTGGGCTGCAAACTGCAGATGGTGCCACCACGACTCACTGAAAGCATCCTCTGCCCCATTGGCCGCTGCGTCCTTAGCATGGTTCTGGTCATAGTAAACCACGCCTCCGAATCCTGCATTGCGCAGCGACTCGGCATCGGCGGTAATGCCCTCGTCGGTGGTTTGCTCATAGCCGAAGAACCACCATGTCTTCATTCGGTAGTCTGGAGTAGGCGTCTGCCACAGTTGTCTCACAGCCTTGAGCCCACTATCCTCCTGAGCACGCACTGATGCGGCCGCCCCATGCACGATGACAACGATCAGTGCCAATAGCAGTCTTGTTTTAGTATCGTCTTTTCCGGTTCGCATGTTTGTTTTGACTTGATGCTTTCAACGCGCAAAGATAATAGAAAAGAACGATTCGACCAAATGTTTTCGATTAATAGTAGCAACATTTAATATTAATGCTTAGCAGAGCCCATTGTTTATGCACTTACGACAACATTCCACCCCTATTCTCCCCCTTTGTCGCCAATCGCGCCCAGTGTCGCAACAACCTCGGGCATAAATCCGCGAAATATTTGTCCACCTCCCAAATCCGCCGTACCTTTGCGCTGTGATTAGGAAATCACATCGCGAGTGAAGGCTGCGCCTCAGCAATCTAAAGCAAGCTTTGATTGCATTCGACTTGCACTTCACTTGCATCGTCAAAAGGACAATTAATCAACAGTATAAACATTAAAATTAAAAATTTAAAGATTATGACACAGAAAGATGAAATGAGCGCACGCGCTCTGACAATGGATGAGATGGAGAATGTAAACGGTGGAGTTCGTATCACGACTGGAGGAGGAAGATGCTTTCGGAAACCTAAAAAATAAATGATATTGTCTATCCTAGACGATCAGGGGGACAGGTCCATGATTGCTCGTTCCGAGCGCGATCACGCGACCTGTCCCCCTGATTATTTTGAAAAGGTAGGTTAAGCCATCTTTGCTGATTTAATTTCATTCTGAAGAAATGAATATACATATCGAGCACTTTGATAGTACAGCCCGCTGGCATCGCGCAACAGACTCTGATATGTTTCAGAGTTTATAACTGTTGCAAGTGCCTGCTCTATTGTCAACTGTGGATTTTCATCCATCAACAACAGTGCAAGCTTCTTCACCATATCTATTTTCATTAATTCCTTATCACTCATACCCTCTTCAGAATTTTGATAGCATCCTCTGTTCCAAAGTAATACTGGAAGGTTATTCCTTTCATATTACGTAGGTTGTGCACCAGTGTTGGTAAATCAATACTGTTAGTTTCATATTTCCAAAGTTGAACGCCAACACGATCATTGGCTATTGGACCGATAACAATATCATAATCGTGGGCTGGTTCACGGCTGGAGTTATTACGATTCAGCAGAATGAACTTTGCCCATTCTTCGCTATAAGTCTCAAATCGTAACACCTTAAGGTTTTTCATCTGTTCCTCATCAACCTCGTAGGTCAGTACGGTAGGTGTTCCAAATTCCAACTGTTCCACTTTTATCTTTGCCATATCCATGGCCTGAGCATATTCACGTGACAAATAGAATCCCTGACCGAAGTCCTTATTTGGCTTGGATTTTTTAAGATCTATCGCATTAAAGTCTTGGTTTGTACCGTGATATAGAATCATATGAGCGCCCCCCCTTTCTTATGGCAATATTCGGCAATATCACTAACCATTGACTGGAACGACTGCGTATGGCAATAGTCATAATGGCGATCGACAAAATCGATTCCTTTATAGCGACTCAGATAATTAAACGACTGTTTCAACGTCAACCCGAATCGGTGTCCGAACTCCAAAGCAAAAATCAAAGTCCATTCCAATTTGTCGTGATTACTATATCCCATATTACCCGTCATTTAGTTGTTATGACGGGACAAAGATACAATTAATATTTTAAACTTGCAAGTAAAACTTATAAAAAGATAATAAGGTACTATCTGTTTTGGAACTGCAACACTGCAACAGCTGCAGCGTGATGGAAGCCATCGCACAAAAAACCTACTGTAAAGCCTTAATCTGCTCGGCGAGGTACTCCACCCTGCCCTTGAACTGCGGGAATACCGCGATATATGCCTCACAGGTCACGACACGATTCTGCCGGCTCATTAGCGCTTTGTCGCAGATCCCTGCCTCTGTCGCCACAACTTCAGGCAAAAGTCCAGCAAATATTTCTCCATCTCCCCAAACCGCCGTACCTTTGCGCTGTGATTAGGAAATCACATCGTCAAAAGGACAATTAATCAACAGTATAAACATTAAATAATAAGATTATGACACAGAAAGATGAAATGAGCGCACGCGCTCTGTCAATGGAAGAGTTAGAGAATGTAAACGGTGGAAATCGTCGGAGACATCATCATAGAGTACCATGTTCATAAGTAGAACATTCATTCTATACACCAACAAAAAAGCGTTCTGGAGTTCAATTTCCAGAACGCTTTTTTTGTTTAATACCCCACGCAAGAGGTCGCACTCAAGGCCGTCACGATGGCCGTCGCCACAGATGCAATGATCTGCACAATCCACTTAATAGTGTCGGTTTTCCGGGGAGTACGCCGATTAATAAGAATAAGAAGGGAAGAAGTTAAGATGAAACAGGTGGAAATTAACAAACAAGCAAAGTTGTCGCCCCACTTTACGTTGGGGGAGTTGACAGTGAGTAAGTCGCATCCGGAGGTGTATAATGTGCCTTCGCATGTGCATATTGAGAATCTGAAGCGGGTGTGCGTGTGGTTGGAGGCGCTGAGGGAGCGGTATAACGAACGATATGTGCTAAGTGAAAAATCACCTACTGGGGCCAGGCCCCAAAGTGCAGTTTTTGTCGCTGGGGCTGGGGGGCAGGTCCTGAAAAGTCGACTGGCGAAGGCTGGGGGTCAAGTCCCGAAAGTAGAAGTTTTCGGGGAAAACTTTATTTCGAGACCAGACCCCGAGGTTATTTCGAGACCAGACCCCGGGGAGGAGCCGATCATCATTACGAGCGGGTATCGGTCGGCGGAGCTGAATCGGAAGGTGGGGGGCGTGGCGACCTCGAATCATCTGACGGGGTGTGCCGTCGATATCCGAGTGGCGGGGAAGAAACAACTCATCCGCTATGCGTGTATCCTGCTCGACTATGCGGACGAGACGAATCAGGGCAGGAATGCCCTGATTATGTTAAAGAAATATAATAATGATGGGAAACGAGGGGAAATATGACCAACTCCTTGTATATTTGTAATCTATTAACACAAAAAAATATGAATATGAAAATGCTAAAACGATCATGGCTGCTGGTAGTCATTCTCTCCAGCAATCTATTCTTCGCCTCCTGTAGCCGCGAAGACAACCCTGTTACCGAGCAACAAGACTCAGAAACTATTTTCCAGACGCAACTGGATGAAGCCTTGGCGTGGGCCAAAGCCTATGGCCCGACGACGCAGGCGGTCGCCGAAGAGGTGGCAGCACGTCACAAGGGAAAGTGGACGCCTATTAATTACAAGACCCGTCAGAGTGCCGAGCGTAAATGCCGTACCGACAACTCTATGCCTTTCGACCTGAAGGATCTGGCACGCACCACCGTCCTCTGCGATTACGATGTGATAAGCAGTGTCGTCGACGACATCAAATCGACAGCTACTAAGTACGGCGTCTTCGGTCGTCACAAGCACCAGACCAGCGACTATGGCTACTGGGGAGACATCATAAATCTGGAATTCGACCATCTTCAGACAGAGGTACAGGTGAAGAGCTACCGCATGTACTATGCTGCAAACCCCGAGGAAATCTGCAAACCCGTGCTGGAAGACTCGCTCTTCAATGTCATCCATACAGAGACTGGTCTGGAGCCAGGCCTCGCTCATGAGTATTATGAAATCATGCGTGCCGACACGTCAAGTGCTGCTACGCGCGAACATTACCGGCAGTTGAGCATAGAATATTTTAAGCACTTCGATCAGGATTACGTTAAAAAATAGAAGACTGGCGGGGCTAAGGGTCGCGGTCGCGGTAATTCATGATAAGTCTACAATCTCAGGTATAAAAGGAAGAGAGCCCGCTCGCAAGCAGGCTCTCTTCTTTTGTTACGAAACCAACATTTATTGAGCTTGAGCCTTGAAGTCGGCTTTTCCGTAGAATACGTTTGGCACATTGTGATCCAGCGGCAGAAAGTCCTTGCTGCTGTACTTATAGTGAGTAACCTTGTCCATGCCAGCCTCCTGGGCATCAAACTCGATGAGGTACTTGCCGGTAATGAGTCGGCAGCCCAGGTTGATCTTCGCCTTAGCAGGATAGGTGCGTGAGAAGGTTACCACTTGCTTAGGATCGTCTTTAGCATATACCTTGATGTTCTTGATATAAATATTGTTCCCCAGGTCGTTCACCAGTTCAATCTGTCCCACGCGCTTGCGGAAAATCGGGTCTAACTGGATATAGGTATTGATCCATTCATGATTGTGCGCCTTATATTCGTCGATGTTGCCAATGTTCAAGAAACTTGCGCCATCGTGGTACCACCACTGATAGTCCATTCTTCCTCTCACGTGGAGCACCAGAGCGTTGTTTTCCGAGTTGTCGCGCTCGCTCTTCTTATACCATCCCCATGTCGATTTCAGTTTGGTAGTGGCCTTATAGCTGTTGTTGCCCTTCTGTTCAATCCAGCCTTTCGACTTGTCGGATTTCGGCAGATTCTCGTAAACAATCTCGTGAAACTGATCGTTGCCTCTCCATGAGCTGTTCTTGATGCTGACGTCGCCTACGCTGCGCGACACTTTCTCAGCCCAGTTCCAGCCCCATCCTACAGAAGCCTTAGCCTCACCACCGAGGCCAGACTTTTTCTTCACAACAGCAGCAGAATCAGGACCCGTCTTTTCACTGCCTAACTCTCCCTTGATGGAAACCGATACATCCGCCTTGATCGAGAACGAATACTCGTCGCTATAACTGGTAGAGCCTTGTGTGGTCTCGGGTATGGCGCCCTTGCCGCCCAGGAATGATACCTCGTTCATCGTGTAGTCTTTGCTGGTCTTCGGGTCGGTGGTAGTGGCAGGGCAGGTGCTTACCGCAAATCCCTTGCCGAACGGACCAAACCAGTAATAGTTGTGAGGAAATCTCTTTAAATAGCCAGCGTCGGCAGAGCCGCCGAAGTTCATGTCGGCCTCCATGTTGATAAGATAGTAGTCGCCCTCGCCTGAAGAACCGTCATACACATGGAGGGTATAGACGTTGTATCTTACTGACAGGGTAGTGCCGATGCTCGTTTCATCCCGCCAATCAGATTGATCCATTTTCAAGTTTGTTCTCCAGAAAGCACGAAGATTCCTTTTGAATGTCTTACCGTATGTCTTGTAGGCGAAGGCGGTCTTGACGTTTACTGGAACGTTGTCTTCAGCGGCACGTGTCATCAGATATCCCCTGGCCTGGGCAGCCTCGCTCTGTTGCTCTTTCTCTATTTCCTCGCTGAGGGTTCTCTCTTCCTCAAGTCCCTTTGTCCATGATGACAGGAGGTAATCAAGTTCTTCTTCGGTGTAAATGCCGTCTTCAGAAGTCGTTGGCCACTTCGGTGCTTCCTTCATGGGTGCAAAGAAGGGGTCGTCCAGCAAAAACGCATCGTTGGGGTCGTCGAGTGTTACCCGGGAGTTGTCGTTTTTCTCTCCTACTACCGTCCAGTCATACCCGTCGGAATCAAAGGCATAAAGGAGGGCGTCATCCATATCTTGGTCGTTTGCCGGCGCATCCCACTCAGGATGTGCAGCGAAGAATGCGTCAATTTCTGACTTTACAGGCAATGCGACTGCAATAATGGCACCATTGTAGTAAGCTTCCTCCAGTTTATCGAATGGCAGATCGCTCAGTTTGTTAAGTACGATCACATTCGTGTTCTCGTCGATGGCCTGCTGGCGATTGGACATCAGCTGTTCGAGCACTTTGGCGATATCTGCATTTACAGTGGAGTTGATGTATGCCTTACCGGCGTACTTGAACTCGTCGGACATTACAAATCCACCCTTTGAGTAGATTTCTTCTCCATCCGCTTCTAAAGTGGTAGGATTGTCGAGGACGCTTATCGCGTCGTCGCACGATGATAGAAACGTTGCTCCGCACACCAGCGCGGTTGCAAACATGAGGTTAATAATTTTTTTCATTGTCACTAAAATTTTAAGTTTTTATATTGAATTTGATAGATGCTTCGGGCTATTATTTTGCAAAGATAAAATAAATTTTTGAAATTTGCAACTTTTTGGAGGAAAAAATGATGTTTGGGTGTCAAAAGGCGTGGTTGGCAAGGTCCTACGAGGGGCTGGGGGTCAGGTCCCGAAAGTAGAAGTTTTCGGGGAAAACTTTATTTCGAGACCAGACCCCGGGGGGGATTAGAATTTCAGTTTGTAGCCGATGTTGAGGATGTGGCGGGTGGCATTGTCTTCATCGTCGCCATAAGGCCGCTGATAGACGTAGCCGACGTTCAGCGAACCTCCTGTTTCGTTCAGTCAATCAGCGCCAGCCACCACCGGGAACAAAAAGGAGCTTGCTAATCAGCAAGCTCCCAACGGAATACGGCCCCATTGCGACGGGCTGGGTCGGCACCCGGGAAGTCCATCGAATAGGGACTGCCCGTAGTAGGACTCTTACCTATATATTTATGCGTGCGCATCGACATCAACATGAATTCATGACCAAGATAGTCTTGCCAGAGGAACACCTCGGCCTTCGCCTCATCGTTCGTCAGACGCACATCACCGGCAATACCATAGCCCGAGGTGAAGACATAGCGGCCATCGGCACACTGAAGGATCACCTGACCACGCCCCTTGTCGATGACACGGAAACGGGTCTGAGGACTCTGATCCGTAGCATCGGTGTCGTAGAGCAAGCCGTGAGGCAGGGCTATCATCGGCTTACCAGTAGCCAGGTTGATGATACGCACGGTCTTACCAAGAGGGAGATTCCCGCAGCGGTCGGCCTGCGGTTCCTCGACGGTGAAGTTGTCGAACTCGGCATAACCACCCTTCGCGCCCTTGTGATTGAAGGCAAAGAGGGCGTGACGGGAGCCCTGGAACGAGATGAGCTGATAACTAAGAGGCATCTCGCGACCTACCTGCTGATAGTTGGTGCCATCGAGCGAGTATTCGTAGTGGGCACGGTCGTGATCGTAGTCGCCCACCATACGGAGGTAGATTTTAGAGGTGAGAGGTGAGGGGTGAGAGGTGAGAGAGATATCTATGGTATCGTTGGTGGCCTGCTCAAAACAGCGCAGTATCTGCCGCTTACCCTCCTTCACAATGCCAATCCACGAGCAGGGCACATTGATATTGCCCAAACCTGCCACATCGCCGTCTTTCATCCCCTTGGTGTAAAGTTCCACCGTGGTAATGGACGTCGGACCGATGACACGCTGGGTGAGCGTATTACGAGCCCACATCAACTGTTCGGCAGGCATCGACTGCAGGCGCAGACGACCGTTCTTCAAGCTCCATTTTGTATCGTCGGGGTTGTGGTTCCACTGCCAGATGGGTTTGAGGGGTTTAGAGGTGAGTGGTGAGTGGTGAGAGGTGAGTGGTGAGTGGTGAGAGGTGAGAGCATAGTCAAAATCATCGGAGCGATCATAAGGAGCAAAGGCACCTCTTACCTCTTGCCCCTCACCTCTTACCTCTATCTGAGGCTTGAACCAAGTACGAGGTGCACGACCCAGATTACCCTCCAAGCCGAGCATTGGCCAGCCGTCTTTCCAAGTGATAGGAGCCAGCGTGACCGTGCGGCCAATGGAGTGGAAGTCCATCATGAGCAGCGCCCACCACTGTCCGCTCTGATCCTCGACGATACCGCCCTGATGGATGTTGGTGCAGGCCGTTTCGTCCTTATTCACCTCGGGAATGCCGAACTTAGTGCCGTCATGTCCGATGCGGTACTGCTCGCCCCGAGGCACCTGAGTCAGTGAGGCGGCATGATAGCCGAAGGTCTCATCGGCCGTGATGGTAATCGTCTCGTAAGGTCCCCAGATGCTCTTGGAACGACTGCAGAGGGTGCGGCCATTAGGACGGTAATCAGTAGAGATGAGGTAATACATCCCATTGATCTTATACATGTGATGTCCCTCGCCCACAGCATTGCCCTCGGGTATAATCGTCCGTTCCGTCTCCTCGATAGGACCACTCATATCAGGTTTCAGTTCCGTACACTTCACCTCGCCGTAGCCATGAATGGCATAGACCTTCCCGTCATCGTCGAACAGCACAGAGAGGTCGTAGATACGTCCCTGCATGTTGTGATGTTGCCAAGGTCCACGGATATCCTTCGAGGTATAACACTGCAGACCTTTGCCATTGATGTTGGTAAACACATAGAACTGTCCGTTGGCATAGCGGATGGCCGGAGCCCAGACGCCCTGTCCGTAAATCTCCTGATGGTTCTTCAGCGAGAAGGCATCATCATCAAAGTCGAAACGGTCGAAACAGTAGGATATGTTTTCCCAGTTCACGAGATCCTTAGAGTGAAGGATGACCAGTCCCGGCACCGTATGCATCGTGGTGCCTGCCAGATAGTAGTCATCACCTACCCGCAGGATGTCGGGATCGGAGAACTCGTCGTAGAACAGCGGGTTAGTGAACGTGCCATTCCCATTATCGGCCGTCCACGACTTCGTCTGGGCGGTAGCCGTTGTCATCAGCATCGATCCCAACAGCATCGCAAAGAATTTCTTCATCATTGATTAGTATGTCAGAATGTGTTTGTTATTTCTTCTTTCCCCAGTAGGTCTTCTTACCGTTAATACCAGCATAGACGATGGTAGCCTTGCGGGGATTAGCCTCCCAGTCGCACTCTCTTTGCAGCAGCAGTTCGACACCGTTGGCCGTCAGGGTGTTGGTCTTTGCATCGAAGCTCCACTCACCACCCTTCCAAGTGCCAGAGGTAATCTTATGGTCGGCAGAGAATACCATTTCAGAAGACTCCTTCTGCTTGCCATAACTATAGCCCAAGTCGATATGATCCCAGGTGCCCACGATATCTTCTTCAGTAATCGGAGCCTGAGGCACTGCGCCATAACGCTCAGGCATCACGACAGGCCAGCCACTGGAGGTCCAGCGGATGCTGCGCACATGACCGAGCATAATCGCATTGGGTACCCAATCGTCGTAACCATTGGGATAACGGGCCTGAGAGGCATAGAACCAATGGCCGTCGCCATCATCAAAGATGGCACAGTGGCTGATACCCACCCATCCGTGATCGCTGCCAAACTTGTAAGGATGGGTAACGATAGGATAGGCATCGCCGCCAAAGCGCGACACATCAGTGCCGTCGATACCCAGATAAGGACCATCGATATGCTCAGAACGGACAACGCGCGTATTATAAGGTACGTCGAGACCATCATAAGCCAGGAACAGGTAATAGTAGCCGTCACGATAGACGACCTCGGGCGCTTCTGCTCCCTGCCAGCGGTTGCCTTCCTGACGCGTAAAGATGCGCTTGCCATAAGCCTCAGCGTTTTCGGCTCCCCAAGGATTGCCCAGTTCCTTCATCGGCTTGCCGGTCTCAGGATTAATCTGAATGATGGGGAATCCACTGTGCCAAGAGCCGTAGGCCAGCCAGTGCTCACCCTCTGGTGTGATGATATACGACGGGTCGATAGCATTCCAAAGGAAATAGCAATTCGCCCAATCGTTGGGAGCCACCTTGTAATTCAGTTCCTTGTCTGAGTAATTGGTGATGACAAAGCCCTTGTCTTCCCAACTGCTGATATCAGCAGGATCCGACGTCTCCATCAGACCGATAAAGGCACGTTCGCCCCAGGTGTTAGGTCCGTCGATTGTACCGTCGATCGTGATGACATAGTACATACGGTAAAGTCCATTCCTGACCTTACGCACACAGGGCGCCCAGTAGCCACACCTATTGAAATCCGCCTTTGACTCGCCAAGTCCCATCGCTTGACGGATTTCATTCAACTTAGGTTTTACCCATGACGGGAGTTCGGGCATCGTGGCACCAAGATATTCCCAATCGACGAGATTCTGAGAGCGACGGCAATGGAAATGACCGTGACCAGCCTGCGGATCACCGAAGCCCGCATCGGTACAATACATATAATAATAGCCGTCTTCAGCCCGCATCACACTGGGATCATGCACATTCGACAGGTTCCACTGTGAACGCTTATCCCAAGAAGATATGTTACGATAGTCATCCACATAGGTTGGAGCCTTGTAACCGCCCAGGCGATTCGCCATCGTCTGAACACCCACCGACTTGATGGTAGTGATGTCGAGTGCCGAATTATAGTTACCGTCGCGCGATAGGCTATAGTTTCCTGTAGCCTTATCCTGAACGACATTCAACCCGAAGTTCCAGTCGAACTTATTACCATCGTTCTGCTCAATCACATACTGTGCCTGTACCGCAGAAGAAGCCATCAAGGCTAATAACAATATATTAATCTTTCTCTTCATGACTCTATGCTTTAGGATTATCTCTTCACAAATTTAACAGCCGCAGATCCTGCCTTCAGGATATAGACACCCGTAGGCATACCATCAATCAGGATAACCCCATCAGAAGAAAGCATCTCCCGACGGACGGTCTTTCCACCAGCATCATAAATCACAATCTCGGTACCAGCCTGACAGCCTCTCAACTGAAGAGAAGAGGAGGCCACATTCAACTGAAATTCAGTCTGTCTGTCGGATGTCGTATTGGAAATGCCTGTAGGCTCTGCCTGAGCAAAACTGATGCTGGCCACCTGATAAATGACCTGACCATCGTTGCACACAATACTGAAAGTCTCTGACTGATCAGAGGCCAGAAGGAAACTGACACGGCTCAATTCAATCGTTGTGCCATCGGCCGTAACCATGCACCACACCTTGTCGGCAGCCTGAAGCGTCATGGCTGCTCCTAATAGCAATAGAGTAAATAGCTTCTTCATATTCTAAAATTTAATGATCATTTCAACTGGGGCCATCCGTCGGGCGTCCAGGCGATCGGGCGCTGAACCAATATAGAGGCTCCCTTGTGGGCGATGCTGTAACCATGACAGACGAAGATATCCTCGTCGCCAAACGTATAGGCAGCGCAATGCCCTGCTGCCTCAAATGCCTGCTTGTCGCCTTCGAGGAAGAGGGTTCCGCCTCCTAACAGCATGTCCTTACCCTCGCGATCAAGATAAGGGCCTTCAACCGACTTGCTCCGACCTACAGCTACACGGTAGTTGCTTTTGGCACCACGACAACAATAGTCCCATGATACGAAAAGGTAGTAATAACCTCCATGTTTAAAAATGAAAGGTGCCTCGATAGCGTTGGTGCCAGCATACTTTGAAGTAGGGTTAGCTTCCGAAGGCTTGAAATCAGGATGATAGCGACGGGCAATGGTGCGCGGCTTCTCGCCCTTGGCGATATGCATCGTGGTGTCGAGGCGTGCCAACTGGATACCATCCCAGAAAGAGCCCCATACAAGCCAAGGCATATCATTATCATCAATCACGAAATTGGGGTCGATGGCATTCCAATTATCACGTTTCTCACGCGAAGTGACGATGCACCCTTCATCCTCCCAGACGGGGAACGATAGAGAACGGTTGCTCAGCAAGCCGATGGCAGAGCCGTTCTTGCCGAAGGTAGAACAACTGTAGGCGAGCCACCACTTGCCATGATACTTGATGACATCGGGTGCCCAGACATGCAGGCGGAAGCCTGGTACGGAGTCCATCGTCCATTTCGGGATGACCGACATGACTGGTGAAGGTTGAACCGTCCATGACTTGCGATCCTGAGAAGTCAGGTGCTGGATACCCATGCCTGTTGCATAAATATGATAGGTGCTGTCCTCATAGGCCATCACGGGGTCATGCACCATCGGTGTATCGGTAACGAAAGGTTTATTGAGCGAGCGGTGTCGCTGTCCCTGGGCTGCAGCCGTCAGAGAGAGCCCCGCACACATCAGTATGATTATTAGTTTATTCATAAACGAAGTTTTAAGCAAAAGGGGACGGGCTTTTAAAAGTCCGCCCCCCATACAAATTACCTAACTTAATTAATAACGCAAAACCTCCGTTTTACTCAGATTCTTCGGTCTTCTTAGCAGAAGAGAGTTCCCATCCTGGGTTCTGTGCCCAACCAGTGGCCTTCACCTCATTGTCAGGAATCGGGAAGTAATAGTTCTTCGGTGAGTTGAAAGCACGGACAGGATCCTTTGCACTATTACGATAGCTGTAAGAACCGTTGAAGCTTCCATCCTTATTGGGCACATCACTTGGATCCACGCCATAGAGGTTATACACCTGCTTGTAATAAGGCAATGTCTTCTCGCTGCTGGCGCTCTTGCCCTCAAACAGTTTCCAGCGACGCTCATCGAAGTAGCGGTGATCCTCGAACACGAGCTCGATACGACGCTGGCACGAACCTGATTGACATACTCCATCGCCTTCGAAGCATTGCCGGCACCGGCATAAGCCTCAGCAGCATTCAGCAGGATCTCACCATAACGGAAGATCGGACAAGCATGACGATAAGTCGTCGGGCTCTTGAACGACATGTTGTTGACGAACTTCTTAGGATAGTAACCCGTTACGGTACCACCGTGTGTATCCATGTAGTCGTTGATACCCATACCTTCGGGATGCACATCGATAGGACGGTCTTCACCATTGACAGGATCGCCCCAGATAGAACCGTGGTGCAGGATGGTCTGCTCCAGGCGCGGGTCACGATTCTCATAAGGCTTCTGATCGTTGTAACCAGAATTGCTGTCATCGATGGTGTACCACTGACCGTTCTTCACCACCTCATAGGCATCTACCAGATTCTGAGTCGGGTTCGTACGACCATAGGCCTTATTGCTACCACCAAAGCCACAGGGTGAGCAAGCCCACTCAATAGCGTCGGTAATCCACACTGAACGAGACAGGATATACTCTGGATTCAGTACGGGATTCGACACGAAGCAGTCATAGTAGTCCTTATCGGGATTACCCGTGCTATAAAGCTTATAGGCACGTGCTCCCAAAGCATTATTGGCGGAAATAAACTCCTCGGCAGCCGAAGCCGCAGAAAGGCAGGCTGCCCTTGATGGCATCACACTCAGAGACAATCCAGTCAACCACCTGATTGAACGAGCTGCGTGCCGGCATCGGGTCGCTGGTGTTCATGATGTAAGGACTGCCGTCCTCTTTCACGAAGATAGGTGTCGGACCAAACCAGCAGGCCATATCGAAGGTGAGGAGGGCACGAATGGCACGAGCCTCAGCTATCCAACGGTCACCAAGTTTGTTGTCATCACCGCTCTTAGCAGCATTACCGATGACATCGGTACGGGCATTCTGGATAAACTGGTTGCAGGCGCGAATACCCTTGGTATCCAGTCCGTAATAATAGTTAGCGAACTGGTGATTGGTAGCATCGAATGCATCGTTGTGCACCTGATGATAGTAGTGTACGTCCCAATAGGATACGGCATTATCCGTCATAGCATCCTTGGAGGCATTCAGATACTGTCCATCGGTATAACCGTGGAAAGCATCAGGCAGATAAGTATAGATATTTGCCAGGAAGCCGCGTGTGTTGTCGAAATCGCTGAACACGTTGTCAGCCTGCTGCGTGAGGTCAACCTC
>OMXO01000119.1 GCA_900315035.1 uncultured Prevotella sp. | reverse complement strand
GGCTGTTTGCTTCATTTTGTGACTGCAAAGGTACAAAAAGAAAAGCAAACAGAACCGCTTATAACGAAAAACAGACTAACAATTTGCAAATTGTTAGTCGGTTCTATGAGTTAGAATGCAGATGCTTTAAGTCTCAAACCTGCCGTTTCATCGAGGTTGAACATGATGTTCATGTTCTGTACAGCCTGACCTACTGCCCCCTTCAATAAGTTGTCGATGCATGAGGTGATAAGCAGTTTACTGCCGTACTTCTCGACATGCACCAGAGCCTTGTTGGTATTTACTACCTGTTTCAGATCGATGGGCTTGTCACTATAATGGGTGAAGGCGGCATCACGGTAGAAGTCTTTGTAGGCCTCGATGACATCTTCTATTGGGGCTGGTGTCTTGACGACGGCTGTGCAGAAGATGCCTCTGGCAAAGTCGCCGCGATAAGGGATAAAATCGATATCGGCATCGAGATAACCCTGGACCTGCTTTAGCGACTGTCGTATCTCTGCAATATGCTGATGCTGGAAGGGCTTATAGATGCTTAAGTTATTGTTGCGCCATGAGAAATGGGTCGTCGCGCCTGGCTTCTGACCAGCGCCCGTTGAACCAGTGATAGCATTAACGGCCACATCTTCTTTCAGCAGATTCAGATAGGCTGCTGGCAGCAGAGCTACTTGAATGCATGTGGCGAAGCAGCCTGGGTTGGCCACGTGATGCGCTTTCTGGACTTCTTCTTTGTTGATTTCGGGCAGGCCATAGACATAGTCGTGATTGCCCTTGATACGGAAGTCTTGAGCCAGATCGATGATCTTGACTCTTTCAGGAATCGTATGTTCCTTCAGAAAAGCCTCACTCTTACCGTGTCCGAAGCAGAAGAACACTACATCCACTTGGTCGAAAGGCATCTCATCGGTAAACTTCAAATCGGTTTCTCCGATGAGTCCTTCGTGGACATCACTGACGAGATTGCCTGCATTGCTCTCTGAATTGGCAAAAACGATTTCTGCCTCAGGGTGGTTAAGCAGCAGACGGATAAGTTCTCCGCCTGTGTAGCCTGCTGCACCTAATATTCCTATCTTCATAAATACAAAGGTTTATCTGAACGTTCACCCCTCCTTTCGGAATGGATGGGGGAGGTTTTTATCTCTTCTCGTCTTTGTGGATACCATAGTAAACGCGGAGCGGGGTAGAGCTGACTTTGATGAAGCCTTTGGCTTCGTCGGCAGTCCAACCAGTCTGAGTCTCTCCATATTCGCCAAGTTTCGACTTTGTCAAGTCGTTATCGGAGTCGATACCTACCGTCTCGAAACCGTAAGGACGGAGTTTCAGGATAGAGGTTCCTGTCACGTTGCGCTGGCTGGAAGTCAGCATAGCTTCCATATCGGGCATGACTGGTTCTAAGTACTGGCTCTCGTGGAGGAACATACCATACCAGTTGGCTACCTGATCCTTCCAGTATTGCTGCCACTTGCTCAGTGTTGACTTCTCTAGCAGACGGTGTGCCTCGATAATCAGTTTCGGGGCTGCAGCTTCAAATCCTACACGACCCTTGATGCCGATGATGGTGTCGCCTACATTGGCATCGCGTCCGATAGCATAGCTTGCGCCAATCTCCTCAATTTTCTGAATGGCTTTTACCTTGTCGTCGAAATGTTCACCGTTCACAGCGACAATCTCGCCCTTCTCAAACTGAATCTTCAGCAATGTCTCCTGCTCTTTGGCAGTAACGTGCTTCAGATAGGCGTCCTCGGGCAGTCCTTGTGTCGGGTCGAGTAACTCGCCGCCGCAGATGCTGGTGCCCCAGATACCTACATTATAGCTGTATTTCAGTTTGGTAAAATCTGCAAAGAATCCGTGTTCATTAAGGTAGTCAACCTCCTCTTTACGGGTTAGCTTCTTGTCGCGGGTCAGCGTAATGATTTCCACACCAGGAGCCATGACAAGGAAGGTCATATCGAAACGAATCTGGTCGTTGCCGGCACCAGTCGATCCGTGTGCGATGGCATCGGCCCCGATTTCCTTGGCATAGCGCGCAATAGCGATAGCCTGGAAGATACGCTCAGATGACACGGAAATGGGGTAGCAGTTGTTGCGAAGCACATTGCCGAAAATCATATATTTGAGCGACTTCTCATAGTATTCATGAGTCACGTCGAGGGTAACATATTTGACAGCGCCGAGCTTGTAAGCGTTCTCTTCGTTCTTCTTCAACTGCTCATCGCTGAAACCGCCTGTGTTGGCACATGCAGCATAAACATCCCAGCCATCCTGGGTCAACTTCATGACGGTGTAAGAGGTGTCGAGACCTCCAGAAAATGCGACTACAACTTTTTTGTTTGCCATATCTTTTGCTATTTTATTGATTTCTTTTTTACCTTATTAATATATTATTACTTTCCATCAATCTTCCTGATGCGCTCAATGACCTCGTCGGGAATTTTGGCGGGCAGATGTTCTGTCGGGTCGTAAAGCATTGCTGTACAAATGCAGTACTTCCTGCCCGTACGATGCAGCACATCGACATTGCAGCAGCCTTCACAGCCTTTCCAGAAAGCTTCATCCTCAGTGAGATCGGCGAATGTCACAGGCTGATACCCCAGAGCTGTGTTCATTGCCATCACGGCCGCACCGCTTGTCAATGAGAATATTTTGGCATGAGGCCAGCGTGTACGTGCCAAAGTAAATGTCATATCTTTGATGCGTTTGGCCACGTGATGACCGCGGAAATCGGGATGCACTATCAGACCGGAGGTCGTAACGTATTGTTGGTTTTCCCATGTTTCGATGTAACTGAACCCGGCAAAAGTCCCGTCTTTGGTCAGAGCAATAACAGCTTTGGCTTCCAACATTTTCTTGGTTAGATATTCGTGCGTTCGTTTGGCAATACCTGTGCCGCGTACTTTGGCAGCTTCGGCAATTGTCTCCAGAATGGTGTCAACGTATTTCTCGTGTTCTGGACCTGCCACGAGAACTTCTATTTCACTTTCTTGTTCCATAATTCTTCTTTTCTTCTGTGTCTGTAGGATAGCAAGGTATTCTATTATTTCATGTTTGGTACAATGTCGCTCAGTGCATCTACCACATCCTGGTGCTTCACGCCTTCCTTGATGACAATGAAGATCGTGTCGTCGCCAGCGATAGTTCCAAGAATCTCTGGCACATCGCTGTTGTCGATGTTCCAGGCAATCGAACTAGCATAGCCTGGGCGAGTTTTGATGATACCGATATTGCCTGAAAAGTTGATGCTTACAAACCCTGGTACTTTCATCATCTCACGGATGCTGTTGGGAGTACTGACCCGCTTGTACATAGTCTCATTGGGCAGCACATAGACATAGTTGCCACTCATTGATGCGGCTTTGGCTACTTTAAGTTGCTTTAAATCACGGCTTAACGTAGCTTGCGTCAGTTTGAAGCCTTCTTTTTGGAGGGCGTTCAACAGCTCGTCTTGACTCCCCAATTGCTGGCTCGAAATAATCAGCCTCAGTGCTTCTAATCGGTTGTTCTTAACTTTCATTGCAGTATATTTATTCAAAAGTCGGGTGCAAAATTACTTATTATTTTGCATCCGACCAAATATTTCTGCATATTTTTGCAAAATTACTTGCTCATATCGAAGCCGACACGTACACCATCGTATTTTTTGCTAAGCTCACCAATTGTCTGAAGGTCTTTGTTGCCGCTTAATGCCGACATCGTCTGAAGCAGCGTTAGCAGTTTGTTGGCCTCAAAAAGAATAGAGATGCCACCAAGTTCCTTTTTGGCATAGCAGTTTACGCTAAACAGCAGGTTTTTTAAGGTAATCTTCTGAGTTTCCACATCGAAAGTGTATTGACCGCTCAATGGAGTTCCGATAATCTTCGATGTGAAAGTGCCGTCTTCTTTGAAAGTGATGAAAGTGTTCTCGTTGGTTATGTTGACTTGTTGGTAATACGGCAGCAGTTTCTCCTCAATCTGAACGGCAGCCATTTCGCCGCCAGCTTTTGCTAACAGGTTCTCACTCATAAAGGCACAGCCAGGTCCCTTATACTTCCATTCGCCAATCAGGTTTTGCTGTTTTACCTTGTCAAGACCGATAACGCTCTTAATAGCATTAACAACACCTTTTTTATTTGTCATGGCACTCATGACCTGACTCATGTTGCCACAACTTGTCAATGCCAAGCAGGCAATGACCATCATTTCCATTACGATTTTCTTCTTCATTATAGTTTATTATTTTGTGAATTCAAAAAACGCTGCGAAATTACGACATATTTTCCAATATACCAAATTTATTCTGCGAATCCTTTATTTAACCATACAAATTCTTCATCTGGACTTTTTTTGAATGCGCGTATATAATATATAATAAGGTGTATGATTTGTCTGTCTTGATTTTTGTCAAGAGCTGAAAATTTTCCGCATAAAAAATGAAATTTTTCTCTTAAAAGTTTTGCTGGTTTGGAAATTATGTGTACCTTTGCACCCGCTAACGAGGAAACGACCTCTGCAGCATGAAAAAGGAAAGAGTTCTTTGAAAGATTTACATAGACAGA
>OMXO01000033.1 GCA_900315035.1 uncultured Prevotella sp. | reverse complement strand
TTAGAAAGCATTATTTTGAGAATAAAAACAAGAAGATATGAGAAAGGTAGGAGACATGAAGGTGTATAGCTTCGAGGAATTGTTGGAAGAGGATTACGGTAAAGTTGGAACGCCAGAGCGCGACGCTTTTGAACACAGCGTGGATGAGGCAGTTCAGGCCTACCGCGTGGGAGAGGCTATCAAGCAAGCGCGTGAGGCTCAGAATCTTACCCAGGCAGAATTGGGTGGGAAGATGGGGGTGCAGAGGTCGCAAGTCTGCCGTTTAGAGAGTGGGAAGAGTATTACGCTTGCTTCTATGATGCGTGCGTTCCGTGCCCTGGGGGTACAAGTAGCTTTGGAGATGAAAGGGATAGGTAAAGTAGTTCTTTAATCTCGGTTGCAGGTGCTTAACCCCCAATCATTGGCCGACAAAATCCGCCAGATGTTAGCCGACACCCTGAAAAATTACGAGCAAAAGTGAAGATTCTTCCAGCATGCCCCATGGGAACATATCCTCCAACCATCGTTTGAGAAATAGAAACATTAACATAACTCAAATTTTAATTAAAATGAAGAAAGTATTAATCAGTTTAGTGCTGACAATGATGTCAGTGGCCGGATACGCTCAGGACGTAATCGGCAAGTGGGTAACAGAAGGTGGTGACTCTCAGGTAGAGATTTACCAGAGTGGTGATAAGCTGAACGGTAAGATCGTATGGCTGAAGAAAGGTGACGGGCAGCTTGATGTCCACAATCCAGACAAGAATCTACAGAGCCGCAAACTTGTCGGCGTCAACATCCTGACAGGTCTGACCAAGAAAGGCAAGAAGTGGGAAGGTGGAAAGATCTACAATCCCAAAAACGGCAAGACCTACAAGTGTTCCATCTGGCTTGACGGAAACAACTTGAAGGTCCGCGGCTATATAGCTATGTTCTATGAGACCCAAACCTGGACAAAAAAGAGTAGAATTAGTGCAAGTTACAGCACGTGTTTTAACAAAATTAACATTAGCGCAACAGATTAAGGAAAATCGAGATGATGCCTGTATTGATCATGTCTGCAAACATGGCGCCGATGATGGGAACTATGAGGAAGGGCTTGACCGTATAGCGGTATTTATAGCACACAGCACTCATGTTGGCCATCGCGTTGGGAGTTGCACCAAGGCCGAAGCCACATATTCCTGCACACAAAACGGCAGCATCGTAATCGCGACCTAACAGGGGAAATGCCACAGTGTATGCAAACAAGGCCATCAGCACAACCTGAGATATCAGGATAACAATCAATGGAAGTGCCAGACTTTGGAGCTCCCAAAGCTTCAGGGATATCATGGCCATGCCGAGGAACAAAGAAAGACAGATATTTCCGACACTGATTATCCGCTCCATATCAAGTAGTTTCTCGGCTTTCTCCCATTTGCCGTCATCTTTATAACTGATAAAACCGATGGTGTTACGAACGATGGCGGCTAAGATCAGGGCACCAAAATAGGTCGGGAACGTGACATCGGTCTTTGCGAACAGCCAACTCAACAAGGTGCCGCCACCCATTACCAGCAAAATGCCATAACAAGCCTTCGCATACTGCTGGAACTCCTGCTCGTTCGTGCTGACACGCTTGGCACGACCTGTTGGCGAAGCCTCGTCACTCTCAATACCAGCCATTGCAGGATCGATCTCGTCATCTTGTGGCTGTGTCTGCTCATGAGTAAGTTTCGTACGAATAATTCTCTCTGCCAACGGGCCACCTATCATAGAACCAGCTATCAGACCAAAGGTTGCAGCCGCCATACCTATTGTTCCTGCGCCGTGCAGTCCCATCCCTTCAAGCACTTTCGCAAATCCGCCTGCTGTACCATGTCCGCCCGTCATGGATATACTGCCTGAAGCCATACCAATCAAAGGATCAACACCCATAAGACGGGTAATGCCTATTGGCATTAAATTCTGCATAGCAATAATGACTACCAGCAGGATAAGCATGATGACCAACAGCTTGCCACCTTTCTTTAATACCTTCAGATCGCTTTGGAAACCTACGCTAGTAAAAAATGCCAGCATAAACACATCCTTCAATGTACCATCGAACGATACCTCTATATCGAACCAACCATATACAATCAGGGTAATCAATGAAAAGATGATACCACCGCTTACTGGCGACGGCACACAGAATTTCTGGAGGAAACTAACCTTTCGCGTCAAAACCATACCGGCAATGAGGGCTAAGGCACCAACACCGGCAGTCTGTACCATGTCTAGTTCAATATTTGTCATACTTCTCCTTCTTGTTATCGATTCTGTTTGCGCAAATATACGAAGAAATTCTGGGATAGGGAATCGTAATCATATAAAATAATGTTAACGAGTAGCACGCTGCTTCTATATCAGTCATTTGCCCATTCCCAGTACCCATCATCATTACGTATGGAGACAAACAACTATCTCTATTACCAAGCTACTCCTAAGCTGCGCTATGCCTTTGGTATGGAGATTGCAATTGACAAGACGTACATTCGTCCAGACAAGAAAGACCTGCCCAAGAAGGCAGAGATCAGTCAGTTGGCAGAGCGTTTCGGATTGTTTGCCGAACTTCAGACTACCAAGCAGATGTCATTGAATTTTGGCCTTGGAGCTACCGTACCTTTCTATAATCGTCTGCGCGAAAGTGGCTATAACAAGACCTACATGCTGATGAAAGACCACGTGACGCCTTTTGTGCGACTGACGATGAAGTACAGCATCCGCTGACGCCCGGATTATGATTTACTGATAAAGAAGTTGGGTACACCCTTCAAGGACATCGCGCCAAGTGGCCTCAAAATCCCCTGTGTACCAAGGGTCGGCCACATCGCCTGGCCTGGAAGTAAAGTCCATAAGTTTATGAATCTTCCCCTCAGGGTCGCCTCCACAGATGTGCTCCATATTGCGGATATTCCAGTCGTCCATGCCTATTAGCAAGTCGAAGCGCCCATAGTCGCTTCGCGTCATCTGACGGGCTGTCTTCCCTTTACACGAAATGCCGTGTTCCGCCAGCTTACGCTTGGCTGGCGGATACACTTCATTTCCGATTTCCTCTGTCGAAGTGGCTGCAGACTCTATATAGAATTGGTCTTGAAGACCAGCCTGCTCTGCCAGATGCTTCATGACGAACTCTGCCATCGGACTGCGGCAAATGTTGCCGTGACAGACGAACAATATCTTCTTCACTGCAAAGCGGATTAGAATTTATAGTCGATACCCACGCCAATAACATGGTTGGTGCGGCTATAGGTTTCCTGGCCGAAAACAGCCTGTTTATTGTAATCGCTATAGAGCGTGCAGAAATAGCTGGCATTGAGGCGAACCTTCTCATTGATGTTCCAAGCACCACCAAGTCCGAGGCTATAGCTGTCGCAAGCAAACGAAGTGTCTTGTTGGTAGCCGTCACTCAGACCATAGTCCGTGCGCTGTCCGCCACAACTGATAGTGAACTTCTCATTGATATCATATTCGATACCCGCGAGGATTTCATGGGTACCATGTGTCAATTCCTCTTGACGGTTGTTAGCCATCTTGGCATTCTTGTCGTCGAAGAAGTGATATTCAAGGGCAGCACGGAGTTTCGGAGTGAACTCATAGCCGGCAGCAACAGCTAACAGAGCAGGCATGTCGTAGCGAGTGCAGACACCATCCTGGAAAGCAGCAGTGGCGCCAGCCAACTGAGGTGCTAATGCTTCTTTGATCTTGACCAGTGTTGCTTCGCCATAGACGGGTACGGCAGCCACTTTAGCCACCAGCCCATTGCCTAGGCCAGCATCGAGGATGTTGGTGCTGTTCTCAGGGTTAAGTTTGGTGCGGAACTCATAGCGGGCCGACAATGTCAGTGGTCCCTTGTGGTAGTTGATGCTGACCAGCGGTGTGAACCCCCAGCCTTTCTGATCGACGTCAAGTAACAGTTTGGCCAGTTGTCCATACTCATTTTGGGCATCAGCGATAACATGGCCTCGATAGTAACCGTCATAATAGTTGGCACGGATACCAACAGCAGCAGAGAGACAATCCAGAATTTTGTAGGTGAAGTTCAACTGTCCGCCATAAATATACTGTTTGCCCTTCATCTCAGAGTTGAGGGCATAATTGCTCGGAATATTGATGCCAGGCAGCTGGTTTAGTTGGGGGATGATGGAACTCATCAGAGATTGCACCATGACGTTATACTGCGGAACACCCTGATCGTATTTGACAAAGCCGCCACTACCCACGATGCCAATCATGGCCGAGAGGGCGATGCGGTCTTTCTTATAGGCAGCAAAGAGGGCTGGTACGATGGGTGCCGAGGCGACACCCTCATAAGTGGTGTTACCCAATTTGATATCACGTTTCTGCCAAGGTTTCTGGAAGTTGAGTGAGAGCTGGAAGCCCTCGTGTCCCCATGCCAGACCAGCGGGATTGCTGTAAGCAGCGTCAATCTCCGTAGTGGCACCACGAGCGAACATACGGTCGAAAGCTATGTGATAATTTGTGTTGGTCATCAGGCCGCCTGCTTGAACGGCTGAAAATGATAAGGCACAGAGGGCCGAAAACAATAATTTTCTCATCATGTTGTCTGTTCTAATGGTTTTCGGCTGCAAAGGTAGCCAAAAAAAAGCAAAGAACCGACAAAATGACGAGAAAATTACGTAAATAGAACAAAATCGTTTACGCTGTACGCTCCTTGAAGCGTTCAAGCAGCCATTGTTTCTGCTCAGCGATGGTCATGTGGGAGTTATCGAGCTCGATGGCATCATCTGCCTTGCGCAAGGGCGACACTTCACGATGAGAGTCGATATAGTCGCGTTCCTGCACATTCTTCAGGATGTCATCGAAGTCGGCAGGCATTCCCTTGGCCTTGAGCTCGTCGAAACGACGCTGCGCGCGGACTTCTGCAGAGGCTGTCACGAAAATCTTCAGTTCGGCATCAGGGAACACGGTAGTACCGATATCGCGTCCGTCCATCACGACACCCTTATCCTTACCCATCTGCTGCTGTTGGGCCACCATCGCAGTACGGACGAAAGGAACAGCGGCAATAGGACTCACGTGACTGGACACCTCGAGCGAGCGGATCTCATCCTCCACGCGCTCATTATTTAAATAGGTGTCAGGACGGCCCGTCTCTGGGTTGAACTTAAAAGAGATACGGATATTGGGCATCTCAGCCTCGAGTTCTGCGGTCTTCACGCCGCCATCGGCGTTGAAGAGAGAGTGACGGAGGGCGTAGAGCGTGACAGAACGGTACATGGCCCCGGTATCAACATAGACATAGCCCACCTCGCGGGCCAGGTCTTTGGCCATCGTGCTCTTTCCGCAAGAGCTGTGACCGTCGATTGCAATTGTTATTTTCTTCATAATGCGTATGATATATTAATCAAAATGGATGATGCACTGACATGATATTTGCCATAGGCCACATGGAGTTTGAACCGCTCCAGCTGCAGACCTGCACCAACAGAGAAGCCTGCAGCGTGGGCAGATGAGCCTTCAGAGTCGCTGATCTTCATCTCGCTGGCACGACGGAAGTTATAGCCTGCAGCCACATAGAAAGACTCGCCCAACAACACATCGGCTCCAATGGCCAGATGACGGCCGAAGCCCTGACTCCAATCGTTAAGACGGCTCAAGGTTGCAGAGAAACGCAAAGGCGACTGACCCAAACGTTTCGTAGCTCCCACCTGCAGATCGAGGGGAATGCGCTCGAACTCATCATCATAAGCCTTGACCTGTCCGCCGAGATTCCTGGCTACAGCCGAGAGGCTCAAATCGTAATCCTCATTGAAATAGTTCAGGCCGAGGTCAACACCCACAGCCAGCGAATGATAGCCTGCTATATGAGAAGATATGAACTTAGCAGTGATGCCACCACTGAGTTGATTGGTAAGAGCATAGGCAAAGGTACCGCCCACGCAGATGTCACGGGCAGAGAATGTGCCCGTCTGCTGGCCTTCTGGGGTTGTCTCCTTCATCGAGCCATAGTCCATATACTGGGCTGTGACGCCCCATGTTCCCCTGTCGCCAGCCCCCATCATATAGGCTGCACTGGCGGTCTTGGCGCCCTCCATATAGGTCATGAAATTCAGATTGATGCTGCGGTCGCTCACATCATTGATGAGGGCCGGATTATGGAAGATGAGTGAGGCATCGTCGGAAATCAGTGAGATATTCTCTCCGCCTAAGGCTGCCACATGGGCACTGACGGGCAAACGGAGGAAGTTGTAGGCAGTAGTACTCTCCTGTGCATCGGCATGATGCACAAAGAGCGAGATAACGGCCACAAAAACAACTTTTCTCATAAATATCCTAAATTCGGCACAAAGTTACTCAAAATCATACGATATTTCGTGTAAACTCCGAAAAAAATCGTATCTTTGCACTCAGTTTAAGAAAATAACGGAATTCGGCCGTATTTATTATGGAGATCAAGAAAAGTCGCGAGTCGGACTTGGAAAATCGGCGTGTTCAGGGTTTCCTGCTTGGACTGATAGTCGTGCTGGCCCTCTTGTTCGTCGCCCTGGAATGGAACAGCCAGGACAGCGGATGGACATTCTTCGACACCGATGAAGATCTGGAGGCGGAGATGGAACTATCGCCACTGAAACGCGACAAGGACGAGATTCCGATGATGCTCCCTCAGGAGAAGCTGGTGGAGCAGCCAAAGTCAGACGAGGTGCGGCTGGTAGAGGAGGATGTAGAGTTACAGTTGGAGCCGCCAGAGCCAGCTGAACAGCAGGAAATCAAAGAGAATCCAGAAAACAAAGAACAACCGGAGGTGGTCGATATGTACGACGAGCCTGTTGATTTCCGCGTTGTCGAGGACCTTCCGCAATTTCCAGGCGGAGCTGCTGAGTTCATGAAATGGCTGACCAAAAACCTGAAATATCCACCCTCTGCCCAACAACGGAAAGTGAGAGGCAAGGTGGTGGCTCAGTTTATCGTCAATACCGACGGCAGCGTGAGCGACCTCGAACTGGTACAGAAACTGGAAGCCTCGTGCGACCGGGAGGTGCTTAGGGTGCTCCAGATGATGCCTAAATGGCAGGCCGGGATCATGAATGCCAAGCCCTGCCGCACCAAGGTATGTATTCCTATCGTATTTAATTTGTAACACTATGTATAAGTCAGAAGAATTACTCAAGAAAGTCAATGAGGCACTCGATGGTCTTACCTACGACCGTAAGCCTTTCTCACTGTATGAACCCATCCAGTATGTGCTGGCTATCGGTGGCAAGCGTGTCCGTCCGGTATTGATGATGCTGGCCTACAACCTCTACAAGGAAGACCCGGAGCGGATCATCAAGCAGGCTATCGGATTAGAGACCTATCATAACTTCACACTGCTCCACGACGACCTGATGGACAATGCCGACATGCGTCGCGGACATGAGACTGTGCATAAGCGCTGGAACCCCAACCAGGCTATCCTCTCTGGCGACACCATGCTTTTGCAGGCTTTCGAACGTGTTGAGGACTGTGATGTGGCATATGTGAAAGACGTGTTTGCCACCTTCCTGACAACTACTTACGAAATCGGTGAGGGACAGCAGCTCGATGTGGAGTTTGAGACTCGCAACGATGTGACTGAAGACGAATACATCGAGATGATCCGCCTGAAAACCAGCGTGTTACTCGCCTGCGCTGTCAAGATTGGTGCTATTCTGGCTGGAGCATCAAAGGAGGATCAGGAGAATCTTTATAAGTTTGGTGAACAGATAGGCTTAGCTTTCCAGTTGCAAGACGACCTGCTCGACGTGTATGGCGACCCGAAGGTGTTTGGCAAGAACATTGGTGGTGACATCACCTCCAACAAGAAAACTTATATGCTGATCAACGCAGTGAACCTTGCTAACGAGGCGCAGCGCAAGGAGCTGATGGGCTGGATAGAGGCCAAGGACTTTGATCGCAACGAGAAAGTGAAAGCCGTAACCCGTCTCTACGATGAAATCGGCATCCGTAAGCTCTGTGAACAGAAGATGGAGGAGTGCTATACCCTGGCCTTGGAGTATCTCGCCAAAGTGAATGTTCCTGAGGAGCGTAAGACAGAGTTGAAGGCCTACGCTGCCGATATGATGAAGCGCCAGAGCTGATGTTCGTCGATACCCATTGCCACCTAGACGGTGAGGAGTTCAAGGATGATCTTGAAGCCGTTATTGCCCGTGCCCGTGAGGCAGGAGCAGCAGCGATTGGCATCCCTGGCATCGACCTGAAGTCGTGTGAGACCGTATTGGCCCTTTGTCGGCAACATCCAGGTTTCTGCTATCCGATGCTTGGTCTGCATCCTGAAGAGGTCCGTGCCGACTGGCGCGAGATACTCGCTCAGATTCGGCAGTTTATCACTCCCGAAGTGATTGCCATCGGAGAAGTTGGACTCGACTTCTACTGGAGTCGCGAGTTCGAGCAAGAACAGTTGCTGGCTTTCGAAGAGCAGGTAAGATGGTCGGTGGAGACTGGTCTGCCACTGATGATTCACTGCCGGAAGGCTCAAAACGAGTTGGTAGCCATTCTGAAACGCTACCAGAAAGACCTGCCAGGAGGTGTGTTTCATTGTTTTACAGGCAATGAGTTAGAGGCAAAAGAACTATTACAGTTCGACAATTTCGTGCTTGGCATCGGTGGTGTTCTCACGTTTAAGAAGAGCCATCTGCCAGAGGTCTTACCAGCCGCAGTGCCTCTCGAACGACTTGTATTGGAGACGGATGCGCCCTATATGGCCCCCGTGCCCAAACGCGGTCAGCGTAACGAACCGGCTTTTGTAGCGATGGTGTTACACCGTCTGGCTGAGGCTTATGGTGTGAGCGAGGAAGAAGTGGCAGCGAAGACCAATACGAACTGCCAAAAAATATTAAATATATCTGTGTAATCAGTGGTTTCTGAGGTAAAAACACTACCTTTGCATCCGCTTACACAAGGAGAGGTGCTCGAGTGGCTGAAGAGGCACGCCTGGAAAGCGTGTAACCGTCAAAAGCGGTTCGGGGGTTCGAATCCCCCTCTCTCCGCTTCGAATCCAAAGGATTCAAAGCTTCAAGGCAAAAGGTCGGAAGATGCCCAACGCAGCTTCAAGGCAAAGGCTGGAAGATTTCTATCATGGTTCGAAGGATTTCTAAAAACGACAGGATTATGAAAAGAATGATTATTCTGTTTGCCCTGCTAGGTTTGCTTATGATTCCGCAAACCGTCAATGCCCAAAAAACAGTTTCAGAAGATGCTATAACAATTGCTGACTCTACTGCCAGTGCCGATTCTACCGTCGTCGTTGACAGTCTGGCTGCAGAAACACTTCTGACAGACGAGACAGAGGGAGACGAGACAGAGGGCAGTTTCCACAAACAGTTGAAAACCAAGTTTATCGATGGAAATGTAGGTTTCATGTCACTGGTGGCTCTGGCCCTCGTACTGGGACTGGCGTTCTGTATCGAGCGCATCATCTACTTGACGCTCTCGGAGATTAAAGCCCGAAAGTTGATGGAAGATATCGAGAAACACCTGAAGGCCGATGATGTAGAAGGAGCAAAGACCCTTTGCAGAAACACCCGAGGTCCGGTAGCTAGCGTGTGCTATCAGGGGCTAATGCATATCCATCAGTCGATGGATGCCATTGAGCGCAGCATCACGAACTACGGTGGTCTGCAGGCAGCCAATCTCGAAAAAGGCTGTTCGTGGATCAAACTGTTTATCGCGATGGCACCATCTCTGGGATTCCTGGGAACGGTGATTGGTATGGTGATGGCTTTCGACCAGATTCAGCAGGCTGGTGATATCGGTCCTACTATCGTGGCTCAGGGTATGAAAGTAGCATTGATCACAACCATTTTTGGTATCGTGGTGGCACTGATCCTGCAACTTTTCTACAGTTATATCCTCTCAAAGATTGAACGGTTGACAGCCCAGATGGAAGAGTCGGCCATCACATTGCTGGATATGATCACAGAGTATAAGTCGAAGAGTGAATAGTGATGAATAGTATTGTATCGCCCTTTTTCGCCGACCTCGTACTTTGGCTGATGTACATCATGGTGGCTGCAGCCATCGGTGTGACGGTCTATTCGTTCTGGCATACACTCCGTAACCGTCAGAAGGGCGACGACATCGTAAACGGTGTTCCTGCAGGCAAAATCGGATGGTGTGTGGCCATCGGACTCATCGTTTGCCTGATACTGACCTTCGCCCTTGGCTCGTCGGCGCCCGTTGTCACTAACGGCATCAGGTTTACCGACACTTTCTGGCTGAAGACGACTGATATGTTTATCTATACCTCAAGTCTGTTAATTATCGGATGTTTCGTAAGCGCTATCGTCAGCAGATTCCGGAGCTGAACACCACATCGACAGCCGACATCTCGTTTATGCTGTTGATTTTCTTCCTCGTGACCTCTTCGATGGACACGGAGAAGGGATTGTTGCGCCAGATGGCTCCACCACCTCAGGAACAGCAGCAGCCTACGGAGGTCAATAAAGACCATGTATTACAAGTGGCACTCGACGCCAGTAACCAGTTGACTTGCAACGGTAAGCCAGTGGATGTCAGGCAGTTGGCCGATGAGATCAAGACGATGGTGATGGTGAACCGCGAAGGACACGTGATCACGATCCATACCGACCGTCAGACGAGCTACGAGGCTTATTTCAAGATGCAGAACGCCATCGTTGGCGCCTACAGCAGTCTGCGCGAGGCTTATGCCCAGAAACATTTCGGAAAACACTATAAAGCCTGCAACGCTGAAGAACGTACGGCTATCAACGACTATTACCCCCAGCGTATCAGCGAGAATCTGAAAGGAGGTGAGCCATGAGACCGATGCAGAGCATGTACCGCAGAAAACGTCGTCATGTACCTTCACTGAACATGGCCTCGATGCCCGACCTTATCTTCACCGTACTCTTCTTCTTCATGATCGTTACACACATGCGTAGCGACGAGGTGAAAGTAAGACTGGAGGTACCTCAGGGGACGGAAATACAAAAACTGGCCAATAAAGCCTCTGTGGTGAATGTCTATATCGGCAAGATGGGGAAGAAATGGGCCGTACAATTGAATGGCGACATTGTGAAACCAGAAGAGATACCAGCCCGTATAGAGAAACTGCGTGCAGGCCTTTCACCAGAGAATGCAGAGAAGCTGACTGTCAGTCTGCGCGCTGACCGTCATACCCCTATGGGCATCATCAACGATGTGAAAAACGCACTCCAACAATCGTATGCTCTACGCATCAATTATGGCGGAATTGAGCAAAATGACGCAAAATGACAAACATTTGTTAGAAAAAGACAAGTCTATTTTAAATAAAAGTCGTATCTTTGCACCGAAAACTTAAGACGTTAAGACATTATATTAATCATAACCGTTAAACTTATTACATTATGGCTTATCAAGAGACAACAACGGTGGGCTATGGCTCACGAGTAGGGAGCTCCTTTAAAGGCATCGGAGCTGGTATTGTGTTATTCCTTGCAGGTACAGCCCTGCTGTGGTGGAATGAAGGTCGCGCAGTGAAGACTGAGAAGATGCTCGACGAGGCAGGAAGTGCCTATGTAGAGATGGAGAATCCTAACAAGAAGGATGCCTCACTCGATGGAGAACTGATTTGCGGTACAGCAATGGCCACTACCGAAGACTCACTGGTTGATGCCCAGTTCGGCATCGGCGCCAAGGCTATCTCTATCAGACGCACTGTGGAATATTACCAGTGGGTAGAGCACGAGTCAAGTAAGAGCGAAGACAAACTCGGTGGTAAGGAAGTGACTACTACCACTTATACCTATAGTAAAGAATGGGTGAGACGGCCTATCGAGTCTGCACAGTTCAAGGATCCCGCCTATCAGAACAAGAATATGGTCCTGACTACCTATGAGGATGCAGAGCAGTATGCAGAGAACGTATCATGGGGCGCCTATAAACTGAGTGAGAGCCTGATCCACAGCATCTCTTCCAAAGAGGCTATGGACGTGGCTATCAGTCAGGACTTGCTGAAGCAACTTGACAAGAACACCCAGGTAGCTTATGAGCGTTTCTACGGCGTGAAGCAGCAACAGCAGCCCGTACAGCCTGCTCAGACCGCTGTACTGTCGGATTCAGCCAAGGCCGTTGCCGACTCTCTGAAGGCTGTGAACGACAGTCTGATGGCTGCCGCTCAGAACAAGACCGACCTCGAATATGTTCACCAGGCAGGTAGCGTGCTGTACATCGGCCGTGTACCCGGTTCTCCTGAGGTAGGTGATGTACGTGTCACCTTCGAGAAGATCGTTCCTGCCAAGGTGACTATCATGGCAGTTGTAGATGGCGACACCTTCAAGCCTTACAAGGCCAAGAACGGCAAGCGCTTCCAGACCCTCGTGATGGGCAAGAAGAGTGGTGATGAGATTATCGATGCCGAGAAGGAATCCAACAACACGTGGCTCTGGATCCTTCGTATCGTAGGTATCTTCATGGTCATCAGCGGTCTGAAGGGTATCTTCGCCTTCGTTTCAACAATCCTTAAGGTGGTGCCTTTCGTTGCCAATATTGTTGGCTGGGGCATCGGAGTGGTCTGCACGGTCATCGGTGTGGCTTGGTCGCTCATCATTATCGCCATCGCCTGGCTGTTCTATCGTCCTGTACTGGCCATCTCGCTCCTGGCTATTGCTGGCTTCCTCGTATGGGTATTCGCCTTCAAGGGTAAAGACAAACTGAAGGATCTGGCATCCAAGCACATGCAGAAAGGCGGAGCACAACCAGCTCCTCAGCCTGCACCACAACAGAACCAAAATCCTGAGGAAGTATGAGAAGAATCATTTCTATCATAACTATGTGTCTGTGCATCCAACTGGGTGCGCAGGCACAGTTTGGAAACGTGCTTAACCGCATCAAGTATTCCGCCAAATGGAAGGCAGAGAATGCTGCTGTCGATGCTGTTGAGAAAGCTGGCCAGAAGGCACTGCAGTCTGCTAAGGACAAGACTAAGAAGATCAAGAAAGGCAAGGCAGAGGAACAGACTTGGACGTATGGCGACCATACCTATACGATGAAGGGCACATTGACAGCCGATAAATATAAGAAAGACGCTTTCGGCATTGTGACCTTCACCAATATACCGTCAGATTACAATGAGTTTGAGACACTATACTCAGAGTTTCTGGGACGTACGCCTCATGGCACCGCAGCCATGATTCCTATGGCTATGGAGATGTATGCCCGCGACCGTGAGGTTGGTCTGAAATGCATCCAACTGCTCTGCTATCCCAGCAATGTCAGCTCTGTAGTATCGCGTCTGAAAGACAAGTTCGGCTCTGACGAGAGTTATGGGCAGCGCTATCTGCCTGCAGCCGTTCTTGAAGGTGCAAACGCTGCGAACGGCTACCGTCCGAACAGACCTTACACGGTGAACATGGAAGCAAGCGTTAACAAACATCAAGAACTGCAGATCTCTGGCAGTGGCACTGTGATGTATATTTATATTATAGGTGAAGGCTGGGATACCGTTCAGCGTCAGGTAGAGATTATTCTCGAACCAGGCAGCGAACAGTATCAGGTGTTCAATTGTCCATCGCTCTATACCGGCTGCCGTCAGATACGGGGCTCATGGAACGGACTGGAATAATGCTCTAAATTGTAAAGGCAGATATGGGAAGTATTGATTTTAAAGAAGTGAGAGACAAGGTCTTCAAAGGATGCGGTTGCCTTTCCATCGCTACCATCCTCTTTGTAGTAGTGTTGGCCATCATCGGATCGTTTGTTGATGACGAATCGACGGCCGAAGACTCTGCCGAAGAGCAGAAGACGGAGGCAAAGGAGGAAAAGAAAGACAGCGTGATCGTCAACGAGCCTTTGGAGGGCGATCCCTACAAAGAACTCGATGAACTGATCGGTCTGAGCAAAGTAAAAGATGAAGTACGCACACTGGCTAACTTCGTGAAAGTACAAAAACAGCGTGAAGCCCAAGGCCTGAAGATCCCCAAGATGTCTTATCACCTCGTTTTCACTGGTAGTCCAGGTACTGGTAAAACCACCGTTGCCCGTATCGTTGCCCGTATCTATAAGGATTTGGGCGTGCTGAAGAAAGGTCACACGGTAGAGACCGACCGCGGAGGGCTCGTCTCGGGCTATATGGGCCAGACGGCCTTAAAGACCGACTCTCTGATTAATTCTGCTTTAGACGGTGTGCTCTTCATCGACGAGGCTTATGCCCTCGTGCCTGAGAATGGCAATGGCAGCGACTATGGTCAGGAAGCCATCTCTACGCTACTGAAGCGTATGGAGGACGACCGCGACCGGCTTGTCGTCATCATTGCTGGCTACTCCAAGGAGATGAAGCGCTTTATCGACTCCAACCCAGGTTTGCAATCACGTTTCAACCGTTATATCGACTTCCCAGACTACACGGGCGGTGAACTGTTCGACATCTTCAACATGTATGTCAAGAAGAATCAGTACCGATTGGATGCAGATGCCGCAGAATTCCTAAGACATGCGCTCGACAGTGCGGTCTTGCATAAAACCCGTAACTTTGGTAATGCCCGTTATGCGCGTAACAAGTTTGAGAAGGCCATCCAGGAACAGGCTAACCGTCTGGCAAGTGTCAGAAATGCCACGACCGACCAACTCACGCTGATTACGCTTGAAGACTTGCAGAAATCATTCAAATAACAACTCATTATGAACCTGAACCCAAACTATTTCAAACACTGTACCGCCATTCTGATGATGGCTACGCTGATGGCAGGCTTCACAGCCTGTGCATCAAAGAAGCAGGTAGCTGCCGTATCGTCGCCCTTGTTGGAATCACAGCCGGCCAAACAGCCCATGCAGATGATTCTCGACTCCGACTTTGGCAGTTCTACCGACGACCTCTTTGCGTTGATGATGCTCAACCATTACATCGACGACGGACGAGTTAACCTCCGGGGTATCATCGTCGATCGTGAAGGTGAGAAGAATGCTCAGCTGGTGGATATCTTCAACAACTACTACGGCCATCCCGAGATTCCTATTGGTCTGGAGCGTAACGGTGTCAAGAATCCCCGTTGTTTCATTCCCTATAACGGCATCGTTGATCTGAAGGATGCTCAGGGCAATCCGCTCTTCAAGCGTTCCGTTGATGTCAGCAAGCTGCCTGAGGGCTATAAGCTCTATCGTAAGCTGTTGAGTCAGGCCGACGATAACTCCATCGTAATTGTTGCCATCGGCTTTGTAACCAGTCTGGCCGAACTCTTTGAGTCGGGTGCCGACGAGTATTCACAGCTCAGTGGTGTCGAACTTTTTGGCAAGAAAGTCAAGTCGGTCTATATCCAATCTGGCCGTTTCGAGAGCGGCGACAGCCTCAGCGGCTATAACATGAGAGCAGCCTCTAAGCAGTCGGCTATCTTCTACGACAAGCTGCCCAAGAATGTAGATCTGATTATGTCACCCAGTAATATCGGTGACATGATGAACTATCTGCCACAGGATGTGCTCGTTGACCTCTCCTATACTGAACAGAACCCCATCAAGGCGGTCTATACCAATTATACCTGTGATACAGGTCAGCGTATGTGGGACACCAACTGTCTGGTGAATGCAGTGCTTGGCGACAAAGAGTATCACATGTCACCCCGCGGCTGGGTGAAGTTCATCGATAAGGGCGAGGAGTCGCTGATGCTCTTTACCCCCGATCCCAATGGAAATGCCCGTTACCAGATGCCTGGTGACACCTATTTCGCTGAAGAGAAACTGATGGATATCCGTCGTCATAATCGTATTAACGCCCATGTCGCTCCTTATACCATCGAGGCTCCCCAGCCACAGATTATCAAGGCTGAGGCTGCTGCCTGGACTAAGCCCCGTATGTCACAGCTCGTGGACAAGTATCTGGGATCAGCAGGCAATACGCTCGACCCCGATGAGGTACGTATGCTCTTCCGTCCATTAGGCTATACTGGTCCTAATGCCAACGACTATGCCGAGGCTGAACAACTCGTGGTCAATGCCGTTTTTGAGAAGATGATCCAGAAAGCCCTTCGCGCAGGTCGTAAGGACATCGTGATCGTCACTGGTCCTCCAGCAAGTGGCAAGAGCACAGCCATCAAGAAACTGAACCTGAAGAAAGCCGGTCTTATCTATGATGCCACGTTGATTGGCGATGGCCGTCTGGCAGATGTCATCCGCAAGGCCAAAGGTCTGGGAATGGAGAAAGTGACTGTGGTGCCCGTCTATAACGACGTACTCACCTCTTACAAGAACAGCCTGAATCGCGGTAAGATGACATGGCGCTATACCGCCCTCGACTATATGGTCAACGCCTTCCGTGATAATATCGGCAAACTCGATCAGATTCGCCGCGACTTCCCCGATGTCGAAATCATTCCTGTGGATTGCTCTAACAACAAGGGATGGATCCGTGTAACGATCGACGAAGCACGCAAGTGGAACTATGAGGTTACAGAGAAAGAGATGACCCAGCTCTTTACCTGTCTGCTCGATGAGATCAATAATGGTGAGATTGAGGCTGGTTCTGTTCCTGCCGCTACGGGTAATATTCTTTCTATCAAGACTACTGGTGAGGCTAATGCCGCTCTGGCCAAGGAGATTGATCGCAAGGTCAATGAGATTATTCAGGAATTTAAGATGAGATAATAACTAAGAAGAAAGTACGATGAAAAAGATCATGTGTTTCGTTGTTGCCGCTATGGCAATCAGCATTATAGGTTGTAAACAGACCCCCAAACAGGCAATAGCCGCTGATGAAGTGGCGTGGTATGAGAACGACTCCGCCCTGCAAGCCCAGCTGGCTGCAGCCATCGAGGATGCGAAAGCGCTCGACTCTTCCAAGATCGTCAATAACCTGATGCCTATTCAGAAAGGCTACCCTGGTGAGGAGTGGGCCACTTTCGACGGTCATGACATGGTGCTCGTCGTCACACTGGTTGACTCCAGCCGTCTGCAGCGTTTCTTTGGTCGCGACGACCTTTATCGCATCGAGCGTGAGATGGGCACATGGGTATCGTTGCCTATCGACTGGGCCAACCGCCGTGCAGCTTTCGAGGGGCTCGACAGTATTGGTGCCCACATGCGTCTGATACAGATGTATGGTCTCGACCCCACTTGCGACTATGATATTATGGTTAGTTTCTATGCTGATCCTGCAGGCATCTTCCGTCCTGCCCACGATCCTGCTATCAACACGACTTCTGCTGGTCTGGAATTCCCTGCCTATGCCGACGAGAACTATAAGGTGGGTGTCACCAACTTCCGCGAGTGGTACCGCTATAGCATTGAGGCAGCCTTCGAGGACGACAGCCCACTGCCATGGACACAGTTAGGCTATACCTACGACTGGCATGAAGGCGACAACCACCAGGGTGTGTCGGAGTATATCGTCACCGATCAGACGCTCGTAAAGGTGAAGTCAGCCCAGACTGCCTGGGAGTTTGTCAAGAGCCTCAAGTAAAGAGCGACAGATATGAAAAGACTCATGATTTTCGCCATCTGCGCGATGGCTGTAATGATCAGTTGCAAGAACAAAGGCAAGACCGAGGCGGCCTCTCTCGAAGATACAATCTCCGCTGTCATCGACAGCATCATCGAGGAGACCGACACCACACCCATGCCCATGTTCCTGATGGGTGACGATGGCCGATATGCCCAGATGCTCTACTGGACTAGCGACCTGAAGGAGCCACAGAAGACTGAGGACAATGAAGACTGGTTCGCCATTCAGCACCAGAGTTGGGCTCTGCAGGACATGTTCCGTCGCAACATCCATGAATATACAAATATGTTTGTAGATGACAAGGTGGTGAAAATCAAGTTTGTCGATGAGGTATTAAAAGATCCTGACGGAAACACCCCAAGCATAGGCGAACGTCATGGACGCAATGACATACCATCACTCTGTGCCCGTTTCGACTTTGCCGATGCCAAGGACAAGAAGAAGGGCTGGGGTGACGTCATCGTCACCGACAACTACCTGAAGTCGCGCAAACACCTGCCCATCACCTTTATCGCATCCGAGTGGAACAAGCCCAAGCCACTACCTTCAGCCGTCATCAAGCAACTGGAGCAGAAATACGGCATGAAGGTCAGTCGCATGCAACATACGGCGACCATCGGCGACCACTACATCTGGGGCTGTCTGCAGTTCGAGGGTGCCTATGCGAATGCGCCAAAAGACAAGTACGATCCTGACCGTAGGTCTGCACTGGCCCTCGATGTCATCATCGATGGCGATAAGTTCTATGTCCATGAGGAATTAGGGTATTATGACGACAACTATGGTGCCACTTGGAATGCAGACGACGACGGACAGTATGTCGGCTGTGATCTCCTGGCGGCTTTCGAGGGACCAAAGGGACTGGAACTCTGCTATCGTCGCGATGCCCCTGAGAGCACGGCTATCGGCATGTTCTATATGCGAGGCGATCAACTCATACAGATCACCTACGAGACCTATCATAACATGGTCGATGAGCAGCGCCCTATCTGGAAGAGCGATATCGCCCAGATGCAGAAACTCTTCCAGGCTGCCGACCATGAGTACAGGAACGTGAAACTCACCAAGTGGGCTTACACCTATGTTGACTTCACCAACGACTGGCTCTGGCTGCGCGACAAGAAAGATGAGTATGGCGCTTTCTTCATCCGCGACGATGCTGGCAACTTCCATTTCGTGGCCGCTGAGACCCCACGTCTGAAGCCTACGCGCTTACGGAAAGACGGTATTTGCTACCTCTGCATCTCCGGCTCCGCAGGTGGTCCTGCCACTTATTCCGAGATCTATGCCTTCAAGGATGGGAAACAGATCGAACGCTTCACAGCCCTCTACGTCTATGGCGATATCGACGAGTGTACCCTCAACGGCAAGCCCCTCAGCAAAGAAGACGGACAGACCTACGTTAACAACCTGCCTGATCCCGAGGAGATGACAGCTTCTTTCACTGATATCGAGGCTAAGCCAGAACCATGACAGATTAATCCCAACATTCGAGATCCTTTTCTATCGCAGGTAACTGCCTGCGATGGAAAACGGGTTCTTTAACACCCTTGCGTTTCTGCTGCTTGTAATCCTCAAGCAGCAGAAATACGTATTTACCCAGTACGACGATGGCTATCAGGTTGCATGCCGTGAGCAAGGCCATACACAGGTCACCCAGACTCCATACAAGTTCCAAGCTCGCCAAAGCGCCAAACATCACGACCACGCCTCCAGCGAATACTCTGTAAACCGTCAGTACCAACTTGTTCTTCGTCATAAACCGTATATTGGCCTCCCCGTAATAATAGTTGCCGATAATACTCGAAAAGGCAAACAACAAAATGGCCACCGCAATGAAGATCGGACCCGCATGGCCTATCTCCTTGCCGAGGGCAGCTTGCGTCAGGGCGATACCGTTCAGTTCTGGCACATCATATAGACCACTGATCAGAATCACGAAAGCCGTACACGAGCATACCAACAGGGTGTCGGTAAACACGCCCAATGCTTGAATCAAACCTTGTTTTACAGGATGCGACACCGTGGCAGTCGCTGCCACATTAGGGGCACTACCCTCGCCTGCCTCATTGCTGAACAAGCCGCGTTTCACACCGTTCATGATGGTGGCTCCCAAGGCGCCTCCTACACCCTGTTCCAATCCAAAGGCATGCGTTACAATCACTTTCAACACCTGAGGAATCAGCCCGAAGTTGATGATGATAATCACCAATACCAGCACGAAGTAGCCGATGGCCATGATAGGCACCAGCACCGCACTGACGTTGGCAATACGATGAATACCGCCAAACACAATGGCTAATGCCAAGACACTGAGTACGATGCCAACAACCAACGGATTCCAGCCGAAAGCTTCTTGCATGGCTCCACAAATGGTGTTGCTCTGTATCGAGTTATACGACAGGCCAAAGGTAACCGTCAGAAGAATGGCAAAGAGATAGGCCATCCATTTGCAGTGAAGTCCTTTCTCTATATAATAGGCAGGTCCGCCGATAAACGATTCCTCATGGCGTTGCTTGAATAATTGTCCCAAAGTCGATTCAACGAAAGCAGTAGCCGACCCCATCAGAGCGATAATCCACATCCAGAATACCGCACCAGGACCGCCAACGGCTATCGCTGTTGCCACACCGGCTAAGTTGCCCGTGCCTACACGTGTTGCCACAGACACAGCAAAAGCCTGAAACGAAGAGATATGCTTATGTCCCTTACCCTCGTCTTCAAGATCCTGTATGCCCTTAGTCGCTGAGTCGGTCAACAGTCTGAACATCTCACCGATCATCCGGAACTGCACCCCTTTTGTCTTCCACGTGAACCACAACCCACAGGCGACAAGTGCACCAATGAGTACATAGCCCCACAGGGCATCGTTCACATAAGTAATCATTTCATTCAACATTTCGGGCACAAAGATACGAAAAAAGCCTAATAATCAAAAAAAAATCGTATCTTTGCACCATATTTGTCTAACAAAAACAGACAGACGATGAAAAAAGTAAAGAACAGCGAGTTGCTTTTGTCATATATTCGCGAGGGGCGCATGATGACCCGTCGCGAAAAACTCTCGCTGATCATCCAGCTGAGTATTCCCAGTATCCTGGCGCAGATCTCAGCGACGGTGATGTTCTTTATCGATGCGTCAATGGTAGGTCATCTGGGAGCCAAGGCCTCTGCTGCCATCGGCCTTGTAGAGACCACCGGATGGCTGATGGGCGGCCTGGCAAGTGCAGCCAACATGGGATTCTCCGTACAGGTAGCCCACTTCATCGGCGCCAACGACTTCGAGGCAGCCCGACGCGTCATGCGACAGTCATTGGTCTGCTGTCTCATTTGGGCCCTCATCATCTCTGTCTCGTCTATCGCCATTTCGCCTTTCCTACCCTATTGGCTTGGCGGCACACAAGAGATTGCCCACGATGCTTCGCTCTATTTTGCCATTTTCGGCTTCTGCGGAATATTCTTCCAGATGGAGGGACTGGCTGGCTCCATGCTCAAGTGCTCTGGCAACATGAAGATCCCCTCAGTGCTGAATATCGGCATGTGCGTGATGGACGTCATCTTCAACTATTTCTTCATCTACATCCTCGGACTTGGCGTGATGGGCGCCGCCATTGGTACAGGTGTGGCCATCCTGATTACGGCCATACTCATGCTCTACTTCCTGCTCGTGAAGTCAAAAATGCTGTCGCTCGTTGGTCGCCCCGGCTCCTTCAAGCCCAAATCAGATACCGTCAGCACAGCCTTTAAGATTGGGGCACCGATGGGCTTACAGCACATGCTGATGGGTGGTGCACAGATTGTAAGCACCCTCATCGTAGCGCCATTGGGCACTATCGCTATTGCAGCCCACTCACTGGCCATCACGGTAGAGAGCCTCTGCTACATGCCAGGCTACGGCATCGCCGAAGCAGCCACGACACTTGTCGGACAAGGCATCGGTGCAGGCCAACGGCTCTTGACGCGTTCATTCGCCTACCTGTCTGTCAGCCTCGGCATTACCATCATGACCGTCATGGGCATCATGATGTGGATCTTCGCCCCAGAACTGATGGGCATCATGTCGCCTGTCGAAGAAGTGATAGCCTTAGGTACCGATGTCCTGCGCATCGAGGCATGGGCAGAGCCGATGTTTGCAGCCGCCATCGTGGTCAACGGTGTGTTCATAGGTGCTGGCGACACCTTCATACCCGCCATCATGAGTCTGGCCTCCATGTGGGCTGTCCGTCTGACACTGGCTGCCACCCTGGCTCCTAAATATGGACTGAAGGGTGTATGGACGGCGATGGCCATCGAACTGTTCTTCCGAGGCAGCATCTTCCTGGTAAGGCTTCTCAAGGGGGGATGGAGCGAGAAACTTAAAATCAAAAGTTAATAACCAAAGATTAAAAATATTCATGACCACTATGCGCAAAATTCGTCTTTTCATACTTTCATCACTGTTCTCTCTATGTTACCTTCCAGCATCGTCTCAGACGAAAAACGCTGAGGTTCTGTTTGAGACAACGGCTGGCAACATCCGTATCGCCCTGTATGACGAAACGCCCCAAACCCGTGACAATTTCCTGAAAATCACGAAGATGGGCGTTTATGACTCTCTGCTCATTCATCGTGTCATCAAGGACTTTATGATCCAGAGTGGCGACACCAACAGCAAACATGCCAAACCGGGCCAACTGTTGGGAACTGGCGATTTCGACTATACCACTGAGGCCGAGTTCCGCCTGCCACAGATCTTCCATCGCCGCGGCACCATAGCCATGGCCCGTGAGAGCGACAAAGTCAATCCTGAGCGTCGATCCTCTGCCTGTCAGTTCTATATCGTTTGGGGCAAGGTCTATCAAGACGATCGCCTGCTCGCAAAAGTACAGGAAAGACTCGACTCTGCCACACAAGGACAGGTAAAACTGACGCCCGAGATGATTGAAGCCTATAAGACCGTAGGAGGAACGCCCCACCTCGACGGTCAATACACCGTCTTTGGAGAGGTGATCGAGGGGATGGACATCATAGAGAAGATCCAGGGCGTAAAGACCGATAAGAACGACCGTCCGCTGGAGGACATCCGCATTCTGAGAGCCACCGTCACCAAAAACCTGCCTCAGCCAGAGAAGAAGGAAACGGCCAAGAAGAGAACGCCTCGGAAGACTGGAAGGAAGAAATAATGATCAAGTAACATAGCAGCCCTTACGACACAATCTCACCCCTATTCTCACCCTTTGTCGCATATCCTCCATACCGTCGCAACAACTAAAAGAAGATTTATCTCAAATCTTTGGATTCAACGGAAATCCATCGTACCTTTGCATCATCAAAAGACAGTTTTCTTTTTCATATTGCATAAGGGTTTAAGTTAGTTATTTTGTTTTGGTTAGTAAAAGCATACAAGGCTCGCAGTGATGCGGGCCTTGTGTGCGTTATGGAGGTATTTGGGCTAAAGGTCCTGCCTTTTGAACTAATCAACTTTCAGATTCAACCCTTTTTTTATATCATCCTCTGAAGCTATTTCTTTAGAATAAATGATAGATGGTAGGTTCTCATTTGAAAAAGTGTATGTATCAATATACTTCCATCCATTTTCTTCCATCATATTTAAAAATATAGCAAGCCCACCTTTTATCTTTTTATCATTCTTTACAACCACATATTTCTCAGAATCACCGAAATCAATATATGCAGAGTACTTTGATGGCGTTTCAAGAACGAAATGGACTACACAATAATGAACTTTTTGCTTTTGATCATCACCTGCTTGCATGCTAATTGCAAATGCTAACATAATTAAAACGAAGCATAACTTTTTCATATTCCAATTGTTTTAAGTTTCTAATCTGCCACAAAGATAGGAAATTCATCTGATATCTCCAAACATTGATATTACAAAATGAACCTAATATATCATTATCTAAGTTGTGACAGTTATGTATATTGAAGATTATCACCCTCAAAACCTACGGGATCATTTTGGGAACAATTAACCCACTGACAATCGACATTGATGCTGAAAATCAGTGGGTTTATTCTTTTCGTTGTCAATCTTGAAAAGATGAATCTTTATAACACGTCGTTATAATGAAGACAATTCTTCTGTCAAAGACATAACGGATTCTTTCTTGCCAGAATACACCTTAGTTTGATATTGTTTATCCAACCTGTATTTCTCTATTGTTAGTTTCTTCTCGTTGTCTGCAAAAAAATAATCTGAGATACGCAATCCCACGGCAGCTCTGTCTATATCTATTTCATCGTTAGGAACTTGATGTTTGTCATATAGAGCCAAGTCGGCTGATAACAATGAATGAATATACATTGATGGGATTCTTTCAAATCCATTAGTTTCTAATTCCTGTATCAACTTTTCTGTCTCTCTCTCTTGTTGATTCTCTTTTTTGTAAGTTTATATATCAATAAATCAACCTTATATGCCCCTTCAAATGTACCACAGTTGACACCACGCACCTTCACAAACCCTTTTTTATAGAAGTCTTTTAGTCCGTCAATATATCTGGCAACCTGTAAACGAACAAGGGTCTTCAGAAACAATGGGTCTGTTGATTTTTTTTGCTTTGCTCTTATGTCGTTGTTTAATGGTTGAGTTATTTCCCTTAGTTCGTTTACACCTTGGGGCAAGTTACGATTGTATTTATGGTTCTCTTCATTGAAGGTATGTCCTTTTTCATAAATGGCAGAAATGTCTATTTGTGCGTATAGGGCTTTGTGAAAATACATAGACTTTATTGGATTTATCTTCCCTTGCCTTAACAGCATGATTATTTCTGTGGCAGCTATTTCTTCATATCCATAGAACGCTGTCCCATTAGCCAATTCACGAAAAAATTTGTGTTGCTCTATTATGTTTCTTGAATACTCATCATTTTGATTACCCGTCTTGTCTTTGTTGGAACGTCCAACAGTCTCATATAAATGTTCAAGTGGCATGGGACATGAAAGAACTCCCTTACTTACCTTCTCTTGAATGGCATGGCGTAACTTTCCCCATGCCGAAGCGGGGTCTGTACTATACATATTGCTTACCGCAAATTGATCCAGATATAGTATTTTTCTTTCCTTTCTCATATAGTGGCTTGCATTACCGTTTTCTAAGCTTGATTAGATAAAATGTTAATCCTGTACACATAGTATAATCCCTAAAGGAGATGATACTTTCATCTTTTGCAGTAGGGACATTTACATTTTCCTTTTGCACGTTTTGCTATGACTGCCTCCCATTCATGGCCGCAGTCTTTGCATTTCCACCAAACTTTTTTGTTACTTCCATCGGTTAATAACGAAGGTTTTAAATCTCCATTCCTAACATAATCCCATTCTGATGCGAGCGTTGGATTTGTTGTGCCTAAATCATTATGACCAGCCCAAACAACTTTTCTTTGGCATACAGGGCATCCTTTTTCAGAACTCTTCTTTCTATTTGATGAATTAGGTGCTGCTTCCCACTCGTATCCACAAAAATGACATTTCCACCATACTCTTCTGTCGCTACCAATAGAAATATTCGAGGGCTGAATGTTGTTCTTCTTGTAATCCCAATCAGATAGCAGGTGTGGGTGAGTTTTTGCTATAGAACCGGTTCTATTGATAGCAAGTCTGGTATAGGCCATCCCTCTTAACGTTTTAGCACATTCAGGACAGCCACTTCCTTTACTTGTTCTGTTTGCAACAATAGCTTGCCAAGAATGTCCACATTTGCTACACCTCCACCAATATTTACCACCATTATTGGCAGTAATATCATAAGGACTCACGCTCCCATTTTTCTCGAAATCCCATTCCTTTAACAACTCTGATTTTACATCTAGAAAGGAACCATTTTTCTTTAAGAATGATTTGCTTCTACTTTTATCAGATTTTCTTCTTCCACAAATAGGACACCCTTCACCTTCGCTTCTATGGGCAACAGAAGTTTTCCATTCGTGGCCACAATCCTTGCATTTCCACCAAACTTTTCTTCCATTCCTAATAGTTATCATTTCTGGTGTTAAGTCTCCATTCTTTTCTGCATTCCATTCTGATGCGAGCGTTGGATTTTGTGAAAGTAAATCATTTTCACCAACAACTAAAACTTTTCCAGAGCAACAAGGACACATGTTTCCATTTGCTCTACTATAAACAGGTGCTTCCCAACTATGACCTCTTTCACATTTCCACCAAAATTTTTGGTTTGCACCAACCCGAACATATTCAGGTTTAATTCTCCCATTCTTTTCATAATCCCATTGCTTGGCAATGTTAGGAAGTTTGGCTATAATACTATTTTCTTTTTCATTTAAAATGTATTGCTCAAATATTGGAATCCTATCTCGGATTGGATCAATATCAATATCTTTTTCAATTCCTATTATTTGAAAAATGGAATTGATAACATTTATTAGATAATCATAGTTTTTTGTAGGAACAGTACAGATGATGTCTTCCCCCAAACTGCATTCTTGTGATTCTTTTATACGAATCAAACGAATACCATCCTTTTTCAAGGATTCATTCTTTTTTGCTTCTTTGACGGCTGATTTTTCTGTATTATGATAATACCTTCCATCATATTCTATGCCTATTTTTAATGATGGAATATATACGTCGATTTCTATGCCGTTGTGAAGGTATCTGTTAACTGTTGGGATTACAGAATTTAAGTAAAAATAAATTGTTTGTTCAGGAAAAGAAGTCCCTCCCTCTTTAGCACAAATAGGGCATCCTGTTCCTAATTTCGCTCTTCTATTTGGGGCAGATATGAACTCGTGTCCTTTCCTGCAGATCCAATGAACCTTTTTTGAATAATGCCAAGTAATAGCGTCAGGGGTGATATCATTTAGCTCATAATCCCATTCCTTTATTAGATCTGGATGGGTTTGAAGTAACGGCCCTGTTTTTAGCAATTTGTTATGTTCTCGAACAATGGTGGATTTGGCTCTTCCACATTCAGGGCATCCATTTCCACTTCGTGTTCTACTTTGAACTACAGCTTGCCATTCGTGTCCACAGTCCTTGCATTTCCACCAGACTTTTAATCTGGTTTGAGATGGTATGTCTTCAGGCAGAATGTTGTTCTTCTTGTAATCCCATTCTTGCAAGAGATATGGGTGAGTGGAAGCTAACGAACCACGTTTTGCAATTTGTGTTAAAATTCTATGTGATAAAGAGATTCTTTTACCACATTCAGGACAACCACTCTTTTTTTTCCCACTTCTAGAATTCGGTGTTGCTTGCCATTCACTACCACATACACAACATTTCCACCAAATCTTTTTTGTACAACCTGTCCCAATGGCTTCGGGGGAAAGATTCTTGTTCTTTCCCCAATTCCACTCATTTAACAAATTGCTATATTCGGAAATATAATGTTTTGGTCGTTTCATGTTTTTGAACAATATATGGAGAGGGATGAATCCCCCTCCATACTATTTCTATATGAATTTACATTATTTTATAACAACTTTTTTGCTTTTACCAGATTGACAGATAATGTATATACCCTTTTTCAATGCGGGGTAATCAACACCTTCGTAGATTAAATTCCCCTCAACATTATAGACAGTAAAAATGTCTTTATTAGAATATTTGCTAACAAATTGACGTGTACTGAATAAGTTGACACTTTTAAAGTTCAAAAAGTGTATCAGTATGCGACAAGTAAGAGAAATGACAGATGAGAAAAGACTTGCATTCGTA
>OMXO01000035.1 GCA_900315035.1 uncultured Prevotella sp. | reverse complement strand
GAACAGCGGCAATACGACGAAGAACTGTATCACATTGCCACCCAGCACCACCAGCACATACTTGCCGATGCTGTCGGCTACGACACCTGCCGACACCTGTGCCGACAGTTGGGCTGAGAAAGCCACGATGCCCAGGGGCAGCGTCCAGATGAGACCGCGAATCAGCAGGAAGAGCAGTTCCTGAAGTCCCAACAACCCTTTCACGACGACAGCCTTATTCTCGGATTCAGGCAACTTCGACAGTCCGATGCCGATGGCAAAGGCCAACAGCAACAGCGAGAGCACATTGCCTTCAAGGAACGGCTTAACGATATTATTCGGTATGAGACTAATCAGATGACTGTAATAAGAGAGCTGAGGTGTATCGGCGACAGCCTCCCCACCCTGCCCGATAGCCTCAGCAGGCAGATTGCCAGGAGCCACCAACACATAGAGGCCTGCTCCCACTGCCGCTGCCGCGAAGGTAGTAAGCAGTGTATAGGTGAGCGTATGCCCGAAGATTCTGCCAGAGCCCTTCGAGCCGAAAGTAGCAAACGTCGTAATGACCGCCAGCACAATCGTAGGCACCGCCAGCAATTGGAACAGCCGTGTGTAGACCACTGCCACAAATTCCATCGTCTGGTCGAGCCAATGCAGCCCTAACAGTCCCAATACCGCACCAACCACGAGTGCTGCTATCCATAATATCGTTTTCGTCATAATCTTGTATTTCTTAAATTTTCGGGTGCAAAGGTACGAACAAATGGTGGAACAGGAAATACCAACATGAGGGTATTTTGCAAAAAAGTGTATACGATTGGCGATTAGTTCTAAAATTAGTCGTAACTTTGCAGCCGTGAAACTATTCTTGGCTGTCTTAGCTTTACTATTTCTGTGCAATGCCGCTTCCGCTCAAGTCGCTGCAGTGCAGGATTCGTCGGATGTCGAAACACTCGACGGGAAGGTTGTCCGTGAGGTAACGATATCGTCGCGTAAGTCAGGGAGGGTGAAGACCGGTGGGCTTGGCAATACGGAGTTTATCAGTTCGAAGGAACTGTTGCGTGCCGCTTGCTGTAACCTTGGTGAGAGTTTCACCACCAACCCATCGGTAGACGTGAACTATGCCGATGCTGCCACAGGTGCGCAGCAGATCAAATTGCTGGGACTCTCGGGCACTTATGTTCAGATGCTCACCGAGAATATTCCAAACTATCGCGGACTAGCAGCCCCCTATGCCCTCGGCTATATCCCTGGCCCTTGGATGCAGAGTATACAGGTGTCGAAGGGTGCCTCATCGGTCAAGAACGGTTATGAGAGCATCACGGGACAAATCAATGTAGAGTTCAAGAAGCCACAGGCCACACCTTGGACCGATGCGAATCTGTATTTCAACAGCGACCTGAAGCTGGAGGCTAATCTTGGTGCCAATCTCAAGCTGTCGGACAAGTGGAGTACGGCTCTCCTTGGTCACTATGAGATACTGGACAAGGCCCATGATGACAACGACGACGGCTTTGCCGACATGCCCAAGATGCGACAAGGCTCACTCATGAGCCGATGGGCCTATATCAGTGACACGTATATGTTTCAGCTCGCCATCAAGGGACTGAAGGAGCATCGCGAGGGCGGACAGATTGCTCATGGACACACGGCCCACAATCCTTATCTCATCGACATCACCAATGAGCGCTACGAGGCTTTTGCCAAGAACGCCCTCATCCTGAACCCTAAACTCATGACGAACATCGCCTTGATCCTGAGTGGCTCTATTCATCATGAAAGGAGCAGCTATGGCCACAAGCGTTACGATGCCGATCAGCGCAACGGCTATGCTTCGCTGATGTTCGAGACCGATCTTGATGAGCACCACAACCTCTCTACCGGTCTTAGCCTCAACCACGACTACTTGAGTGATGATTCTGACACAGACGAGACAACGCCAGGCGTATATGCCCAATATACTTATAAGATAGGTGAGACGTTCACAGTGATGGGTGGGCTGCGTTGGGATCACAGTTCGCTGTGGGGCTCGTATGTCACCCCTCGCATGCATGTCAAGTATTCACCTACCGAATGGCTTACGCTACGCGGCTCTGTGGGCAAAGGCTATCGCACGCCCCATATCCTGGCAGAGAACAGCTATCTGCTGGCCAGTAGCCGCCAACTGATCATCAACGAGAATATCGGGCAGGAGAAAGCCTGGAACTACGGCCTCAGCACCCAGCTGAAGATTCCCGTTGGCGGGCGGACACTCGATCTGAATGCTGAGTATTATTACACCCATTTCATCCAGCAGGCCATCATCGACTACGATGTGGCAGAAGGGATGATTGAGGTGCACGGGCTGAGCAATCATGACAAGTCATACTCCCACACGATTCAGGTGGATGCCACCTACGAGATCCTGTCCAAACTCAACGTGACTGTCGCCTGGCGATGGAACGACGTGAAAGCCACCTACAACGGCGAACTGAGACAGAAGCCCATGAACAGCCGCTATAAGGGTCTGCTCACAGCATCCTTCGCCCCAGGACTGGGCAAGTGGCAGTTTGATGCTACCGTGCAGCTGAATGGCGGTGGGCGCCTGCCCGACAATCATGACACCACTTTAATGTCCGAGCACTTCAAGGCTTACGAGCAGGTGAGTGCCCAGGTAACCCGCTTCTTCCGCCACTGGAGCATCTATGCTGGCGGCGAGAACCTGACGGGCTTCAAGCAGAAGAATGCCATTATCAGTGCCGACAATCCCTGGAGTCCCGACTTCGATGCCACTATGATTTATGGTCCTGTGCACGGAGCCGTATTCTACATCGGCGCACGAATTAATTGGAACAAGATATAAATATATATAATAAGGTAAAGATCATTATGAGAACAAAAGTATTATTCATGGCTCTGGCTATGGCTGCCGTGAGCACCGCCAAGGACATCAAGACTGTTGTGCTTACCACCAATCCGGAGATGCACTGCACTGGTTGTGAGAAGAAGATCAAAGACAACATCCGCTTTGAGAAAGGCATCAAGTCGATTACGACCAATCTTGATGACAAGACAGTGGTCATCGAATATGATGCCGACAAGACCAATGTCCAAAACATCATTGAAGGTTTCAAGAAGATTAAGTACGAAGCCTGTGAGGTGAAGGGGAATTCACCCAGTCAGGTAGATGCCGAAACAGGTGCTACGAAGAAATAATATGGCATTACAACCTATTTTCCGCAGGGCAGAACTTCTGTTGGGCGATGAGGTGATGAGCAGCATCGGCCAGAAGCGTGTGATCATCTTCGGTGTGGGCGGTGTTGGCTCGTGGTGCGCCGAGAGTCTGGTACGTTCAGGTATCACGCATCTCACTATCGTCGATTCAGACCGCGTCTGCATCACCAATATCAACCGCCAGCTGATGGCCACCTCGAAGACCGTAGGGCAGGTAAAGGTAGAAGCCCTGAAGGAGCGCCTGCTCAGCATCAACCCTCAGGCAGAGATCACTGCCCTGCAACAGATATTCACAGCCGAGACTGCCGACAGCTTCGATATCGGGAGCTACGACTACATCACAAGACGCTGCTGATTCTGATGGCGACACAGACACAGGCAAAGTTCTATTCCTCAATGGGAGCAGCACTGAAGCTCGACCCCACAAGGATCAAGACTGCTGAGTTCTGGAAGGTTCAAGGTGACCCGCTGGCACGTGCCCTTCGTAAACGTTTCAAGCGCGACGGACAATATCCCAAGCGCAAGTTCTTGTGCGTGTATTCGGATGAACTTCTTGAGAACAAGGGCCATAACGCCACCTGCGGTACTGAACAATGTATGTGTCCAAAGGCAAAGATCGGGCCAGGCGATCCTACCTTGCTGAATCACGAATGGTGCTCTTCGAAAGCCCAAATTAACGGCACCCTGGCTCACATCACCGCCATCTTCGGTTTTATGCTGGCTGGATTAGTCATTCAAGACAGCACAAAATCTGATTAGAATTCGATTTGTTTTTTACAACTCTATTTTTCTTCTCCCACAATCCCTCGTATATGTTATGCAACAATACCATACGCATGGTATATTTTGAAATTGCATCAAAAAACATATACGTTTATCGGGAAAAGGCTGTACCTTTGTGCCTGAAATATAAATATATCTGCGATATGAAAGTAATTAGCACGACAAGCGCACCGAGCGCCATTGGCCCATATAGTCAGGCCATCCAAGTAGGTAATTTCGTTTACACATCAGGACAGATTCCCATCGATCCTGCCACAGGTGCTTTTCCCGAGGGGGGCATCCAGGCTCAAGCACGTCAGTCATTAAACAATATTCGCGCGATATTGGAGGAAGCAGGGCTCAATATGAATGATGTAGTAAAGACAACCGTTTTCTTGGCAGACATGAACGATTTTGCAGAGGTAAACAGCATCTATGCAGAGTTTTTCACCGCACCCTATCCAGCACGTTCTGCAGTAGCCGTCAAATCACTCCCTAAAGGGGCACTGATAGAGATTGAGGTTGTAGCTTATAAATAAGGAAAATACTCAAACCAACACAAAAACTTATGTATATTATTCCCAAAAGTCTGATAGCTGACATTCAGTATAATCAGAGACTCATAGAACAGTTTAAGCAAGGAGAAATCAGTGGTGCACAGCTCAAATCGAACCGCGTGCCGATGGGTATCTACGAACAGCGCCAGGACGGACACTTCATGCTACGCATACGTTGCACAGGTGGTCTCATCACACCACGCCAACTGCGTCGTGTGGCCGAGGTGGCACAACAGGTTGAGTGCTCACACATTCACATCACCACTCGTCAGGAGGTACAGATTCACGATGTGAGTATTGACCAAGCAACACCTGCACTCTTGTCGCTTCAGGAAGAGGGCCTGGCCACGCAAGGCGGCGGTGGTAATACCATTCGCAACATGTTGGTAAATGAGTTGGGAGGTATCAGTAACCGCCAGACCTTCGATCCTTATCCCTATGCTATCGGCCTCACTACACGCCTAATAGCAGAAAAAGACTCGTGGTCAATGCCTCGTAAGTTGAAGATTGCTTTTGATATGAACGAGGATGATGCCAATTTCTCTTTGGTGGCCGATTTAGGACTCATTCCACTAATCAAGGATGGACAGCGTGGCTTCCGTGTATTGTTGGGAGGTAGTGTGGCCAGTCAGCCTCATAAAGGCTGGCAGGTATTTGATTTCTTACCAGAAAAAGATTTGTTTCGTGCCGCTAAGGCTGCCAAGAACTTCTTTAATCTGAATGGAAATCGAAAGAACCGTCATAAGGCGCGCATTCGCTACATATTCTATAAGAATGGCGAGGAGGAAACAAAGCGACTCTACTTTGAAGAGTATAACAAACTGATAGATGATTCATCGCTTGACTTTGAACCGGCAGTTCTGCCATTTGAATATAAGGTACCGACATTTGCACCTATCAATGACGAAAGCGAAGCATTCAAGACATGGAAGCGCCGCTATGCACAAAAGCAGAGTGTGGGCAGTGGTTATTATGCTGTCATCCCCTTCCTGCATGGTAACACCTCGCCCGAAGTGTTTGCCAAGATAGCAGACTTCTTGGAGGAGTTTGGCAACAACGTTATTCGCTTTACGCCACGCCAGAACATGCAAGTGCGTAATATTCCTGAAGCCTACCTGCCTAACGTGTACCAATTCTTTAAAGGTTTAGGTTTATCACTTGATACCCCTGTGATACTCAATAACCTCACCTCATGTACAGGTGCCGACACATGCCGATTAGGCATCTGTCTGCCTAAAGGACTGGTAAAAGGTATCCGTCGTAGTCTGGAGAAAAGCAATCTGGATTTGGATCAGTTACCCGATTTAAAGATCAATATTAATGGCTGTTCAAACTCGTGTGCTCAAAACGCCTGGAGCGATTTGGGATTCAGTGGACGCATCGGAAGAGTGGAGGATCATCCCTATCCTGCCTACACGGTATGGGCGCGTGTGAATGGCAAGACAGAACTGGCCGAGGCACTGGGCTATCTGGCAGCCAAAGACATTCCATCGTTTGTTGTTGACTATCTGGGTGGCTATTTGCAGGTGAAAGATCAGTATGAAAGTTACGATGCTTTTGTACGTGATAAGGGGGCAGAGGTGATAAAATCGGCTATTGCACGTTATCAAGATGTGCCTGCATTCGATGAGGATAAGAACTACTATTTCGATTGGGGTGCCGATGAAATCTTCTCACTGACCAGCCACGGGCAGGCAGAGTGTTCTGCAGGACTCTTCGATATTATCGAATTGGACCAGGCTACCATCAAGGAGAAGCAAGATGCTCTGGCTCTGCCTGGAGCAGACAAGGACAAGTTGCTGCGTGATATCGTATTCTCTGCTTCGCGCATGTTGCTCGTAACCCGTGGTGCCGATCCGAGAACCGACGATGAGGTGTATGCCAACTTTGAATCTCTTTTTATCGATGCCGGCATCGTATCTGCCGACTTCAAACCGGTGGTAGAGAAAGCCCGTCATGGCGAGTCGCTCATCGGCGTCAGAGAGCAGGTGGATGCACTGGCTGCCAAGGTCATCGAACTCTATGCCAACATGGACGATTCGTTGCAGTTTAAGACCGTGGCAGCACAGGAGCCACAGCAGGTAGAGAAGGCTGAAGCAAAGAATGCGGGTGCCGATGCCGATGTAAAGAAAGACTTCAGAGGCGTGGCTTGCCCCATGAATTTCGTGAAGACCAAGATACAACTGTCTACCATGCAGAGTGGACAACTCCTCGAGATTCTGTTAGACGACGGGCAACCCATCAACAACGTGCCTGGCAGTGTGCGTCAGGAAGGACATGAGGTACTTTCGACTGAGAAAGTAGACAACTATTGGAAAGTCCTAATCAGAAAGAAATAAGCAGATGAATTTCCTTCCTATCAATATACGTATTAGTGATGCCAAAATTTTGATTATTGGCGGCGGTAAGGTGGCTACTCATAAGGCCACCATACTGAGCCGCTTTACTGACATGGCTACGGTGATAGCCCCCGAAGTGAGCGATGGCATCAAAGCGTTGCCCTTTCATTGGGAGGAACGTCCATTTAGCGTGACTGATTTGGAAGGTGTCACACTGCTGTTTGTATGTACAGGTGACCACCAGTTGAACCATCAGATTCATCAGGTAGCCCGACAAAGAGGCATACTGACCAGTGTGTGCGACTCGCCCGATGAGTGCGACTTTACTTCGCCTGCCATTTATCGCAATGGTGACCTGACCATCAGTGTTGCCTCTGATAGTAAAGATGTGAAACGAAGTATCAGAGTACGTGACAGTATAAAAGAATTAATAGAACATGATAGCATACAAATCGATTAATCAGCAGAACTTCTCCTTGGAGGAGCGTGAGGCTTACTTTCACGCTTTGAAGAAACAGGAGGGGGCTGTGTTGCTCCAGACCTGCAACCGTGTGGAGCTTTACTATGGCGAGGGCGATGTACCTGACGACGTGGCACGTCACCTGTTCCGCGTGACGGCTGGTCTGGAGTCGGCACTGATTGGTGAACGTGCCGTGCAAGGTCAGGTGAAGGACAGCTATCAGGAGGCCCAGCGCCAATACCATCTGCCAGCAGAGATTCATAAGCTGTTCACGTGCGCTTTGCAGGTTGGCAAACGTGTCCGTACGGAAACGGAGATATCGCAGGGTGCCGTCAGTCACTCGTTGGCAGCCATCGAAATAATGGAGCAAGAGCAGGTAGACTTGAGCAGCAGTCGCATCACCATCATTGGTGTCAACAAACTAACTGCTGATATCTTGAAGTTCCTGAAGAACAAAGGTGCTCAGCTGGTTTTCCTGGCTAACCGCAGTCAGATCAAAGCACATCAGTTGGCTGATCCGTTGGGCATCAGCGTCTATGAGCTGCGTGACAAGAAGCAATTCTTGGCAGATACCGATATTCTCATCAGTGCTACCTCAGCTCCTCATGCCCTGATTCATGCTGAGGATATTCCAGCAGGCAAACCGTTGCTGGCTATTGATCTGGCCTTCCCACGTGACATTGATGCCCTTGTGGGTACACTGCCTAACGTCAAGCTATACAATATTCGTGACGTGGAACAGCGTGTCCGTCAGAACATCTCTGTCCGTCAGAGTGAGGTGGTGCGCGCAGAGGCTATCATTGAAGAAGAGATAACAGAGTTGCAGGATATCCTGCGCAGACGCAAACAATATTTGAGACAAGCAATATGAGTATACGAGTCATCGCACGACAGAGCCGTCTCTCGCAACTGCAAGTGCAAGAGGCAATGGCACGTTTTCCAGAGACAGACTATCTGCTGGAGACACTGTCGTCGTATGGCGACGAGCACCAGCAGATATCACTGCTCAATGGCGAGGCTCCTGCTGATATGTTTACACGTGAATTGGATGAGGCACTCATTAATGGACGTGCCGATATTGCCATCCACTCTGCCAAGGACCTGCCCTATCCGCTGGATGACCGTTTGGAGGTGATAGCCCTGTTCCCGCCTTTTGACCAGAGCGATTCGCTGGTAAGCAGAGAACACCTGACGCTGGCGCAGTTGCCTGCAGGCAGCAGCGTAGGAACCAGTTCCCCCATGCGTCGTCGTGAATTGCTTGCCCTGCGTCCTGACCTGAAGATTGTTGGTATCCGTGGTTGCATAGAGGAGCGTGTCCGCCAAGTTCGCGACGGCGAGATTGACGCAGCTATTGTCGCCACCTGCGCCCTGAAACGTCTGGGCATGGAAGGCGACATCAGTGAGGTGCTACCCTTTGAGACTCATCCATTGCAGGGCTATCTGGCCATTACTGCCAGTCGGGGACGTACAGACTTAAAGGCGCTTTTCGAGCGTGTTGACGTGTTACATCGTCAGGGTCATGTCACCTTGGTGGGTTTCGGTCCTGGCGACCCGGAACTGCTCACCGTCAAAGCTGTCAAGGCGCTTCAGCAGGCTGATGTCATATTCTATGATGACCTGATAGGCAAGGACTATCTGGAAACGCTGACCGCTGAGAAAATCTATGTCGGCAAACGTAGTGGAAAGCATCATGCCGAACAGTCAGACATCAACAGACTGTTACTGAAGGCTGCTCGTGAGGGTAAGGAAGTTGTTCGTCTGAAGGGTGGCGACCCGATGGTGTTCGGTCATGCCGGCGAAGAAATAGAATATCTGCAGAGCAACCTCGTCAGCGTATCGGTTATTCCGGGCATCACGACGGCGTCCGCACTGGCTGCCACCACCAAGGTCAGCCTGACACAGAGAGGCATCAGCTCCAGTGTGTCGCTGGTCAATGGTCATGCCGACAGTCCCATCGTTCCTGATACGGATACGATCATCTACTATATGGGTGGTAGTCGTCTTTCCCACATCCAGGCATCGCTGAAGGCTGCCGGATGGGCTCACACGACACCCGTTCTCCTGGTTCACAACGTATCACTGCCCGACGAACAGACTTTCGAGACAACAGTCGGACAGTTGGGCAGCGCATCCTATCCTACACCCGTCATTGCTTTGGTAGGTGACGTTGCCCGACTGCGCCATCAGACTGCTGCCGACGTGAAGCGGACACTCTACACGGGTTCCGAATGTCCTAATGCCAGCTATATCCATACGCCGCTGATTGCTATTGAGCCTATCAGCTATGCTGTTCCCACTCAGGACTACGACTACCTGCTCTTCACCAGCCGCTATGCCGTGAAGTACTGGAGAGGCGGTTTCCAGCACCATATCGTGTCTATTGGTTCCACAACAACGCAAGCCTTGAAGGAGGCTGGTGCCGTTGACATAGAACAGGTTGAAATAGCTGACAGCTATGGGGTCATCGACTACTTCAGCAGTCAACCGCGCGGACGGGTACTGATACCCCGTTCCAATCTGGCTCTTGACATCATCCCCGACGGACTGCAGAAATTAGGGTTTGAGGTCATCACCCTTACTATATATAATAATGTGTACCCCCACCATGTTCGTCGTGTTAACCTCACGAACATCCAGCGCGTGGTATTCACGTCACCCTCAACGATTGACAATTTTATCAAGACATATGGTAGTCTGCCCTCGCATATCGATTATGTGACGCGAGGCAGGATTACCGCCCAACATTTAAAAAGCCGACAAAATGAAAAGATTCAGAACATTCAGAACAGACCAAGCCACACGGGATAGGTATGCCGATGTGAGCTTGAACGTTCAAGACTTCATCTACCCGTATTTCGTGGTGGAAGGAGAGGGCATTGTGGAGCCGATTGCCACGATGCCGGGTATTAACCGCTACAGCATTGACACGCTCGTTGACGACGTGCTGCAAGTCAAGGCCTTGGGCATTGACAAAGTGCTGCTCTTCGGGGTCGTCAGTGATGAGGTGAAAGATGAGCGAGGCACTGCCGCCTATGCTGAGGACAACCTCATCTCGCGAACAGTAAGAGCCATCAAGAAGGCTTCGCCCGAGACGATTGTCTTCACGGATGTATGCCTCTGCGAATACACCAGTCACGGACACTGCGGACTCTTGCACCATCACGATGTGGACAATGACACCACCCTGCCGCTCTTGGCCGAAATGGCGTATCAGCACGCAAAAGCTGGTGCTGACTTCGTGGCACCTTCTGCCATGATGGACGGACAGGTAGAGGCCATCAAGCACCGACTCAGCGTGGCAGGACTCTCCACCCGCGTACTGGCCTACTCTGCCAAGTATGCCTCCGCTTTCTATGGTCCCTTCCGCGATGCTGCCGACTCCGCACCATCCTTTGGCGACCGCAAGACTTACCAGATGGACTATCGTACCCACGACCAGGGACTGGAAGAGATTGCGGCAGATCTTGAGGAGGGTGCCGACTGGACGATGGTCAAGCCTGCCCTGCCCTATCTGGATGTCATAGCTCGTGCCGTGGAGCGTTTTCCCCGTGTACCCATGGTCGCTTACCAGGTCAGCGGAGAGTATGCCATGCTGAAGGCTGCTGCACGGGCTGGCTACCTCGACGAACAGCGTGTCGTCTACGAGAGTCTGATCGCCATCAAGCGCGCAGGAGCAAATTATATCATTACGTATTACGCTAAAGAATATCAGCAACGATGGGCATAAACAACCGACCTTTATCCGCTGCTGCCTTTAAGCGGGCTCAGCAGGTTATTCCCGGTGGTGTAAACAGTCCCGTCCGCGCACTGCGCAGTGTGGGTACCACACCACTCTTCATCGAACGGGCCAATCGTGCCTATGTCACCGACATCGACGGCAACACGTTTATCGACTTCTGCATGTCATGGGGCGTCTTCATCCTCGGACATAACAACCCGGCTGTCAGTCGACGGGCCATCGAGGCCATACAGCGCGGTTCCAGCTATGGCATACCCACTGAGAACGAGACTCTCTTGGCTGAGCGTGTCCGCGATGCGTTCCCGTCGATGGAACGCCTGCGCTTTGTCAATAGCGGTACAGAGGCTACCATGTCGGCCATTCGTGTGGCTCGTGGCTTTACCGGTCGCGACACGCTCGTCAAGTTTGAGGGCAACTATCACGGACATGCCGACCACCTGCTGGTCAGTGCCGGTTCGGCGGTGGCTAACATCAGTACGGCATCCAGTGCCGGGGTTCCCGACGACTTCACCAGACATACCGTTTGTCTGCCGTACAACGATGTGGCAGCACTCCAACGATATTTCAGTGAGCACGGCAACCACGTCGCCGCTGTCATCCTCGAACCCGTGGCTTGTAACATGGGCGTCGTCGTACCTACTGAGGAGTTCCTGAATGCTGTCCGCCTACTGACCAGCCAGTATGGTGCAGTGCTCATCTTTGACGAGGTGATAACGGGTTTCCGACTGGCCTATGGCGGTGCCCAACAGCGCTTCGGCATCACACCCGACATGACGACCGTCGGTAAGATCGTTGGTGGCGGCTACCCGGCAGCAGCCTTTGGCGGACGTGCTGACATCATGGCTCTTCTGGCACCCGACGGTCCCGTCTACCAGGCTGGCACCCTCAGCGGTAATCCCGTGGCAATGGCAGCTGGGCTGGCGACGCTCCACCAACTCGCCATCTCAGGATTCTACGATCGGCTCGAGGCGCGAAGCAGTCAGTTTATCGCAGAACTGCAGCAGATCATTCGCGACAAGGATATCCAGTTGAATCACTGCGGTTCCATGTTCACCTTGTTCTTCAACCCTGACCCCGTCCGTAACTTCACCGATGCGCGACGCAGCAACCAGGAACGCTTCACCCGCTACTTCCAACGCATGTTGGCACATGGCATCTACGTCTCGCCGTCGCAGTTTGAGGGCAACTTCATCTCCGAGTGTCATACCGACGAAATCTTAGAATATGTATTGAAATCAATTAAAGAAAGTATAGCATGAGCAACATCACCCATTTAAAAGAACTGGAGTCGGAGAGCATCTACGTACTCCGCGAGGTAGCGGCACAGTTTGAGCGCCCCGTCATCCTCTTCTCTGGTGGCAAAGACTCCATCGTCATCGTCCACCTCGCCTAAAAGGCGTTCTACCCCGCCAAGATTCCATTCCCCCTGTTACACATAGACACAGGCCCATCCATGTTGGTGACCGTATCAAGGTGCTCCCAAGTGGACAAGAGTCTGTCGTGACACATATCACCCAAGCTATCGAAGAACTCACAGAGGCCAATCCTCCACAGAGTGTCACCATTCAGCTTGCTGACGATATTGATATCTCCCGCGGTGACATCTTGGTAAAGAACGATGAGCCCCAGCCCCATCAGGAACAAGACCTGACACTCGACGTCTGCTGGTTTAACGAATATCCCTTGCATCCCCGTGCAAAGTATATTGTGCGCCAGACAACCAAAGAATCACTCGGCATCGTCAGATCCATCAATTATCGCCAAAACATCAATACACTCGAGAAAGAACCCGGTGTAGCAGAGATAAAGATGAACGACATTGCCGAAATCACCATCCATACTGCCCAACCCTTGGCGTTTGACGATTACAGGCTGAATCGTATTACCGGTAGTGTCATCTTCATTGACCCGGATACGAATGAGACTATCGGAGCTGGTATGATAAAAACAGAGACGATATGGAACAAACACAACTCATACGTGATTTGAACGAGCGATTCCGCGATGCGCCTGCTGAAGAGGTAGTCGGCTTTTTCCTCCAGGCATATAAAGGGCGCATCGCACTTTCTTCATCGCTCAGCATCGAAGACCAGACGCTGACGGATATAATAGTCCGTCAGGGTGGAACGCGTATCTTCACACTCGATACGGGGCGACTCTTCCCGGAAACGTACCAGCTCATCGACAAGACCAACCTGACATACAAGATCAAGTTGGAAGTGTTTTTCCCCGACTACCGGGAGGTGCAGCGCATGGTAAGAAAAGAGGGCATCAATCTCTTCTACAACTCCATAGAGAGTCGCCATCGTTGCTGTCAGATACGCAAGCTGGAGCCTCTGGCTCGTGCCTTTCTGGGCCTTGATGCCTGGATATGAGGTCTGCGCAGAGAGCAGAGTGTGACGCGCCAGGACATGCAGGTGGTCGAGTGGGACGAGATACACCAGCTCATCAAGGTCAATCCTCTCATCTCGTGGACGGAACAGCAGGTGTGGGACTATATCAAGCAGCATCATGTCCCTTATAACAAGCTGCATGATCGAGGCTACCCCAGTATCGGTTGCGAACCCTGTACACGCGCCATTCAGCCTGGTGAGGATGTGCGTGCCGGGCGCTGGTGGTGGGAGTCGCCCGATCATCGTGAATGTGGATTACATCAGAAACATTAGTATCAGAAAAAAAGGAAAGCTACTTTTCACTTGTCGAAAAGTAGCTTTTCACTTGATGGGAAGTAACTTTTCACATGACGAAAAGCCACTTCCCATTAATGCATGTATCAGATCTTCTCAAGATAGGGTACTTCAATCTGCAGTGTGTCGGGGTATTTAATGCCGGCACCTGTATTCAGGAGCACCACCTTGTCGTCGGCCTTGATCCAGCCTTCCTGTCGCAGTTGCTTGGCAGCAGCATAGATGGCTGCACCCTCTGGGCATACAAAGTTGCCTTCGAGTGATGCCAGTTCCTTGAGTGCATCGAGTATGGCATCATCGCTGACAGCCTTTGCCGTACCGTTGGTCTTATAGATTGCGTCGAGCACCAGGAAGTCACCCAGTGCCTTAGGTACGTTGATACCGAAGGCAATGGTCTGCGAGTCGGCGAAGAACTCAGAGTCGGCACGCTTCTCCTGGAAAGCCTTCACGATAGGTGCGCATCCCTCTGCCTGAACAGCCACCAGACGAGGCAGTGGACCAGAGACAATACCCAGTTCCTTCAGTTCGTTCAGTGCCTTGTAGATGCCGATGATGCCTACACCGCCACCAGTGGGATAGAGGATGACGTCGGGCAGATTCCAGTCCAGCTGCTCGGCTATCTCCAGTCCCATGGTCTTCTTGCCCTCGATGCGGTATGGCTCTTTCAGCGTCGAGGCATCATACCAGCCATACTCCTTGACACGGGCACCTACTATCTTGCCACAGTCGCTGATGAGGCCTTTCACCAGGTATAAGTCGGCTCCGGCAGCCGCACACTCATTGCGGGTGATGGATGGAGCGTCCTCGGGCATCACGATCACCGACTTGATGCCAGCCTTCGCACCATAGATAGACCAGGCAGCGCCGGCATTACCATTGGTAGGCATGGTAATGGTATCCACTCCCAGCTCCTTGGCCTTTGATACGCCTACAGCGGCGCCACGGGCCTTGAAAGTGCCGGTGGGGATGATGCCCTCGTCCTTGATATAGAGATGCTTGATGTCCGACTTCTTGCCTGCTTTCTTGAGTTCGAGCAGTGGGGTGAATCCCTCACCCAGGGTCACGATGTTCTCATCGTCTTTCACGGGGAGCAACTCCTGATAGCGCCACAGACTGGCTGTACGGTTCTTAAACGTGTCGCGGTTTATCTCCTTGCGGGCTGCATCCAGATCATAGGCCACTAGCAGGGGGGATCCACACTCACACAGATGGTTAACTTCATCTACCGAATACTTCTTGCCGCACTTGGGGCAATAGAGATGTGATACAAATGTTTTTGTTGTTGCCATATTACATTATATTTTTAATTGTTTAGTTGTTTCGTTTCTTTGTTGTTTCTGTCATTATAGGTCTGCAAGATGAGTGATAATGCGCCATCGCCCAAGATGTTACAGCTGGTACCAAAACAGTCTTGCAGTGCAAAGAGCGCCAAGAATAGAGCCACACCATTATCATCGAACCCTAACACAGAGGTAACGATGCCCACCGAGGCAAATGCCGTTCCACCAGGAACACCTGGTGCGCCAACAGCAAACACACCAAGAAAAAGGATGAACAATAGGAACACTCCTGGAGCAGGCAGATGACCATAGAGCAACTGTGAGACTACTGCCAGAAAGAACGTCTCTGTGAGTGTAGCACCACACAAATGGATATTGGCAAACAACGGGATGCTAAACTCCGATACGTCAGCACGTAGCACCTTACTTTTACGTGCGCAGTGGAGTGCCACACCTAAAGTGGCAGCAGACGACATCGTGCCTAAAGCTGTGAAATAAGCTGGAGCATAATGGCGCAAAATGTCGAACGCATTCTTGCGTGAATAGATCGTTGCTACCGTGTATAATATTACTATCCAAACAAAGTGAGCCATCACGATAATGGCTATTACTGGCAGAAATACTATCAGCGAATCGATACTTCCTTGCCAGGCCATCATATAAAAGTTTGCAGCGATATAGAAAGGAAGAACCGGTAGCAAGACGCGCTTTACCACCACCAGCATCAGCTCGCGGAACTCACTCAGCACAGCAATGATGGCTGTAGCCTTGGTCCATACCACTCCCAGGCCTATAAATATGGCCAGGAACAAGGCCGAGATGACGTTCATGACGGGAGGTATGGCGAAGGTGAACACGGCCTCGGGCAGTGTGCGTACGGCTCCCAACTGGCTGCAGTGCAGCAAGGGGACTACCGTATAACTAAGTAATAGCGAAAACATCGCCGAAGCCTCGCTTGAAAGATAGGCTATCAGAAAGGCAAATAAGAATAAGTGTGTGGCATTGCTCTTTAAACTTGTAACGGCAGATGCCACGAATGCCAGCACTATCAGTGGCACTAAAAAGAAAATGAGCTGACTGCTGACAGACTTTGTAATCTGAGCAACAGCCAACACGACAGGATTATCGATAAACTTGCCGAGCAATATTCCTATTGCTACGGCAAGTACTAAGATAACTACATGATTGCTAAGAAATTTCTTCATAAGTTATTATTTATCGTCTTCGCCTGTTCCAGGGTTCTGGCGTTGATCAGATGGCCCCAGAAGATGGCATTAGCTGTCAGTTTGTTCGTTCCGTACCAAACAGAGCGGAAGTTGGTGTCAACAGAGAATCCGATGACCTTTCCACGTCCCAGACGGCTCACGATGGCTACAGGATGTTCTTCGTAGGCAGCTGCCACACGAGGCAGGACATTGCCCGATACAAGCGGATGCTTGGTATAAACCAGTGGGGTACGCAATTTATTCTCTGTTGGCTTGATGTTCACGCCATTATTCTTGAACACAGCGATACTCTCATCAGTATAACCCCAACCCAATGGATGCGTAATATCGAGTTTTGCGCCGAAAATGACACCAGGGATATTGTTGGCACGCGATGAAATGGCAAAGTTTTCGTAGCTGCCGTCTTTCACACTGGCAGGTATCTCGAATTCGATCTTAGCCAGTTCGTTGCGGACCAACCAGGGTAAGGTATTCTCATAAGCTATCAGCGTGCCGCCTTGTTCCACCCAACTCTTAATACGCTGTATGGCAGCTTTTGACAAGTCGAGGCCATAACCACTCAGAATCAGAACATTATAGCTGCTCAGATCAGCCTGTGTAAAGCGTTCCGACGAGATGATAGTCAAAGGGATCTCGTAACGCGTATCAAAGAGATGCCAGATTTCACCAACACCTGTAGCAGAGGCACCATTGCCGCCAACGATAGCCACCTTGGGCTTGCGTATTGGCGAGAACGTTGAACTACCCAGGTTGTGTCCCTCCAGATAGCCAGTGGGCACCGACCATACATCAATAGCGTCCTCATCAGTTATCTGCTTGGCTATGCTATAGATCTCATCCTTCGACTTCTGCTGATATACATCGCCAAGCGGAATCAGGATAGATCCACGCTGGAACTCCTTGTCGCCATACTTTACAACCGACTGCGATACCTTGGCATAAACACCATTCTTAAGCAGGCGATAAAGTGCACGAGGGGCATAATAGCCACTCCACTCAAACAGGTAGGCATAAGCATCCTTGCTACCCTTGAATTCGCCCTTAGGAAGCGCATCTATCTGTACCTTCTCGCCCAGTGAAACAGTCGAAGCCTGCTTGCTGTAGTTTACATTGAAGAGGAATGGCGATGTCCAACCAGTGATGTCGTACGACAGACTATCGGCATATTTCTCACGAATCTCAAACAAACCCTCTACCAGTCGGTAGCGTGGCTGGTTTACAGGCACAGCATAGCTGTAGCCAGGCTTATAGGTTTTGCCATTAGCCTTCACTTCCTTGTCGAGGCTATACACCTCCACACCATTGCGAGCCACAAGTTCTGCCAGACGATAAGCCGATGCAGGGTCGCTCTCAGATCCGAACACATATGTCTTTACTGGATTCTTGGCAGCCTCAGATGAGGCACTCTTGAAATAGCGACGCTGATAGTCAAGCAGATCTTTGCGCAGATTCAAAGCACCACGGATGGTAGCCAGCTCGGTGGTGAGCTGATTCTGAATAGCAAAGGGGAATGTGAGCAGTCCGTTGGCAGTCTTCTGTTGGAAACCGCGTGCACTCTGTTCCTCCCACAGCAGCGCGATACCACCATGGAAATCGAAGTACTCACGTCCGCGACCTAGATAGTAGTCGTCAAACGACTCGCCTGAGAAATACAGAACGCCACGTTTGTCGTAGGCGGGCACATAGTATTCGGCAGCCAATCGCTTGATGAGCGTCTGGTTCTCCTCTGGAATCAGCGGGTGAACACGTGTGGGTTCACCTGGCGAGAAGTGGTAGTTGGCGTCAGCGCCTTGCTCATGGGCACAGGTGTAGATATTAGGCTGCCAAGCCAGAATCTGCTTCTGGCGCTGCTGACTCTCCACTTGCTGCAGGTTCAGCCAGTCGCGATTCAGGTCGAACCAGTAGTGGTTGAAGCGACCACCCGGCCATGCCTCTGTATGGTCTATGTTCACCTGATCCTCGCTGGGTACAAAACTCTTATGCTGGTTGGCCCACTCTGCAAATCTGTCCAAACCATCAGGGTTGTTAGATGGATCTACGATGATGATTTCGTTCTCCAGCCAGCTCAGTGTCTCGTCATCGTTGGCTGCTGCCAGATGATAGATGAGCAGCAGCGAGGCGTTCGCTCCACTCGCCTCATTACCGTGAATGGAGTGTCCCAGCCATGTAAATACTGGCTGTTTGTCGATGTCCACACTTCCACTCTCCGAGGGGATGGTCAGTTTCAGGTGTTCAGACTTGATCTTATCCAGATTCTTGATATTCTCAGGCGAACTGAAGATGGCCAGATAGAGCGGCTTGCGCTCATTAGTATAACCGTAGTTCACCAGTTTCACTCGTTCTGATGCCGCCTCGATGGCTTTGAGGTAATTCACCAGCTGCGGGTGCTGCACATAGAAGTCACCCACTTGATATCCCAACACAGATTCGGGTGTAGGAATATTCTGATTATACTGTGCATGATTGGGCAGGTAGTAACTCAGCTCTACATGCTGCGCCCAAGCTGTTGATAGCGTAAGAACGGATAATATGGTAATCAATAACTTTTTCATAACTTCCTTTTAAAAATGATAATTAGTTTAATCCTTTACGATAATCCAAAGCTGGTGGAACGTCACCACCCAGATGCTCGTATTTGAAGTCAGCCGGACGTTCGCGGTTGAATTCATCCTGAGCCTCCTTCACCAATTTTGGTGAAGCAAAAAAGTCGATACCTGTCAGCGCGAGCACTTTGGCTGCATTGATAAGTCCCTTGGTGCCAATTGTAGTACCTACGGTAGCAACGTTCTGCCAGCTATGTCCAGGATTGCCAGGAACGGTAGTTACCACGCCAAAGCCAGCAGTAGGCACATTCCACGAGATGTCGGCTACGTCGGTAGAACCACCACCTTCACTCTGACGCAGGATTTTGCCCAAGGGCTGGACCTTACCTACAGAGTTCAGTATGCTGTCGGGATTACCATTCACCTTGTTGAGAGCCTTGGCAAAAGCATATTCTCGCTCGTTCCACTTTACACCGCCCACAAACTCCAGGTTCTTCTGCAACTGTCGGGCAATAGTCTCATTGATGAAGTACTCATACTGTCCGCCGATGAAGCGTTTCTCTACAGTGGTCTGAGTAGCTTTAGCGGCACCGATGGCAGCCGAATCATACCACTCTACGATCTCGCGCAGTTCCTTAGTGTTTGGACTTCGGGCATAGAACTCAGCTCGGGCATAGTCGGGCACCACGTTAGGAGCCTCACCACCATTATGTATTACATAGTGCAGACGATTATGAGGCTTGATGTGTTCACGCATCATGTCAACAGCATGTGCAAACAGCAGCAGTCCATCGAGTGCAGAGCGTCCTGCCCAAGGCTGTCCAGCAGCATGAGCCGATTTACCATGGAAGATATAGTCGATACCCACTTTTGCCAAACCGGGACTGGAGTGTACGGCATTCACGCCTGAAGGGTGCCAGTCGAGCACAAGGTCAACATCCTTATAAAAGCCGTCGCGCACGATGTAGGTCTTACCCGAACCACCCTCTTCTGCAGGTGATCCGTAAACGCGGATTGTACCCTGGGTACCAGTTTCCTTAAGCCACTTAGCGATGGCAATGCCTGCAGCCGAAGAAGCCACACCGAAAAGGTTGTGTCCACAGCCATGACCAGGTTTGTTTTCAAATCTCTCCTTGCGATAGGGCACTGTATCCTGTGACAGACCTGGCAGGGCATCAAACTCTGCGACGATGCCAATCACAGGTTTGCCGCTACCATATTCAGCGATAAACGCTGTGGGTTCGCCGGCAATACCCTCAGTCAGTCTGAAGCCATTGGCTGCCAGATGATCCTTGAGTGCTTTTGAACTCTTCACCTCTTGGAATCCCACCTCTGAGTTGTTCCATATCTCCTTTTGTAACTTATCGTATGTCTCGAAGTTATCATTGATATAATCGATAACCACTGATGATTTCACTGTCTGCTTGGCAGTCTTGCCTTTTTTCTGGGCGTTAGTGCCAAGGGATATGAAAGAAAAAACAAATGCAAAAACAAATAACCTTTTCATAATCCAATCAATTTAGTTTTTTAATTAATAACCTTTGTTCTGTTCAAGATCCTCATCAACCAATACATCGGTGTTAGGGATGGGGAATAGTGTGTAGTGACTATCAATTCCCAATACTTCTACGGCGCGATTGGTTCTCACTAAATCAAACCAGCGGTGTGGTTCGAAAGCCAATTCTATACGGCGCTCCTGATCGATTGCGCTAATAACATCGGTCTGAGCAACGCTACCATCATACTCTGCAACATGTGAACGTTGGCGAATAGTATTCAAGTCATCGATGGCCCCATTGACATTACCAAGCTTAGCACGGGCCTCTGAGCGAATGAGATATTGCTCTGCCAAACGGAATACATAAGCCGGATCGTCATCGTTGGCATCGCGCCAGTAGAGTTTTGCAGTCAGCAAACGCTCTGTCGGTGTAGAGTCATCACTCACCAAGATTGCACGGTCGCCACCCGTCTTAGGACTGGTAATAAGGTCGAAGAGCTCTGGCGAAAGTCCAATCTCTTGACGGCCACCACCAGCACGCTGCCAGTAGTAATAATACTCATTTGAGAACGATGATGAATAAGCCAGTTCAAAGATACTTTCTTTAGTCTGCTTGTTTGCCAGCCAATCGCTGATCGGCACCAGTTCATAAAAGTCTGTTTGACTTATTACCTGCGACGCATACTTCTCAGCGTTAGCCCAATCCTCAAGATATAAGTACACACGTGCCAGAAATGCATCAGCCACAGGTTGGCTGATATAGGCGTTGCTGCGGTTTTTGGGCAGCGCCAAGTTATTTCTTACAGACAGGATGTCATTGATAACCGTCTGGTACACAGTTTTGGCATCCGACTGTTTGACGCCATTAAACTGTGTGGGCGATGTGGTTGCCTCCTTAATAACAGGAATATTACCCCAAGTGCGAGCCAGATCGAATAGGCCAAGCGAACGAATAATGGTTGCCTCGGCTATGATACGGTTCTTTTCGGCCTCTGAAATGCCCGACACGTCGGATGTCAACTTGATGGTTTGGTTTGCAGCATTAATAGCCGAATAGATAGCATACCATGCCGAGAGGTTGGCAGAATTATCTGCCTGATAGTTATGCTGATCGAAATTGCCAAGGAACTGGTATGAGCCAACCCACTCTGTATTGTCTGATGCGAGTGCAACAGTGGTTGTAAAATAGCCTCCGCCATAATAATTGTTGGCTGCCAGACGATGATAGGCACCATTGAGCAATGTGGCAGCAGCCGAAGCACTAGAGCCTACCTCTGAATCAGAAACATTGTTCGTCGGCTTTTGATCCAGCACATCGCACGATGAAAGCAGCGCAATGGCCAATATTATAATACTATTTTTAGTCTTCATTGCAATCTATTATTTAAAATGTGATGTTAGTACCAAAGATAAACTGTCGGGGTTGAGGAGCCAAACCGAAGTCAAGTCCCTGAATGGCCGTATAAGTTGTACCTACATTGGTCTCTGGATCAGGACCAGAATACTTTGTAATGGTGAACACATTTGTAATGTTCAGATAAACCCGAGCTTTCTCAACACCTATCGTACGAAGTGGTTTCTTGGGCAACGTATAACCTATCGACAGATTCTTCAGTCTTAAGAACGAACCATCTTCCAGATATCTGCTCGACTGGAAGCCATAGTTCAGACTGCCGTCAGGATTGGTTGTCGAGGTCAGACGTGGCAGTGTAGCTTGATCTCCAGGCTTCTGCCAGCGGTCGAGCTGCGATGTGAGCAGTGCACGTTTATTACCATAGGTACCACCAGCCTCCATGAAGAAACGCATCATGTTGAATACATCGTTTCCTACTGAATAATACAAGTTTACTGATACATCAAAATTCTTATATCTAAAGTCATTAATCAGACTACCGTTAAAGTCGGGCCAGTTATCACCGCAGATATGACGATCGGCTGTTGTGATCTTGCCGTCTTTGTCAACATCCTCGTAGATGGCATTTCCTGTTTCCGGATCGACACCCAGTTCCTTGTAGAGCCAGAAAGAGTACATGGGCTTGCCTTCTTCCAGTCTTACCCAATCTCTGGTATATTGGGTGATGGGACTCTCCAACTTTTCGATTTTGTTGCCATTGTGCGATATATTAAATCGTGTGGTCCAGTTGAAGTCCTTTTTCTGAATATTATGCGAGGTGATGCTGAACTCAATACCTTTATTACTCATCTCACCAATGTTCTTGAATATGCTTGAGAAACCGGTCTTTCCAGGTATCGGAGCCTGAAGAAGCAGATCGTATGTGTACTTGTTGTAATAATCAAAGCTAATTGACAAGCGGTCATTAAAGAACGAGGCTTCGAATCCCAGGTCGAACTGGCGGGTGGTCTCCCACTTCAGATCAGGGTTGGCCAACTGCGATTGTATCACTCCCGACTGATTGTTATACACGCCACCTCCCGACCACAATCCAAGGCTGGCAAAGTCGCTGATGCTCTGATTTCCAGTCCATCCCAGACTACCCTTGATACGGAAGTTAGAAAGCCATTTTACACCTTTCAGGAAATTCTCCTTGCTCACCAGCCATGAGGCACCGAACGAGGGGAAATACCCCCAGCGGTTATCTGAACCAAATCGCGATGAAGCATCGGCACGAATGTTAAAATCCAGATTGTATCTGTCTAACAAGCCATAGTTAATACCTCCAAACCACGATACGAGCGAACTCGACGAACCACTAGTAGAACCTTCTGTTACCGCAGCCGATCCTATCTCAGAGAATGCGTCACTTGGGAAGTCGGAACCACTCACAGATGTTGCATGACGACCGGTGTACTGAACAGAGTTTCCTACAAATACAGCCAGTTCGTGTATCTTCTTGAATGTCTTGTTGTAGTTCAGCAACTGCTCTGCTGTGAGTGTATAAACGTTTGTGCTCACTTCTTGGGCATTTCCACTGGGAGAACCGTTTTTAAGCTGTGAGTTGTAATAGCGGCGCTCTCTGAACTGATTGTTATCATAGCTCAATGACGACTTGAATCTTAACTTTGGCAAAATTTTCCAGGTCAGCGTCAGATTGTTCAAGTTACGAAGTCCGTACGATTTGTTGTCATTATTGTCAAGGATAGCATAGATATTCTCGAATGTACCGGAATAGTTGTAGCTACCATCGGCTTTATAAGGATTAACAAGTGGATTGTGCTGTACGGATGTCTGCAGTAAGCTTGTTGGACCATCACCTGTTGGTGAAAGTGTTCTACGGGTAAAGGTGAGTTGATTACTCGACGAGAGTGTCAACTTCTTGTTAATGTCATGATCCAGATTCACGCGCAGTCCAATTCTTCTGAAACCTTGTGTTTCGAGTATAGCTTCCTGATCGGTATAATCGACACCTATAAAAAAGGTGGTGCGATCGTTTCCGCCAGTGATACTGGCACCCACCGATTGTTGCTTTGCGGTACGGAATGCCTTGTCGCGCAGCACGTAGTTGTCAGCAGTATTGGGATCATAAGCAGGAACTTTGCCATCGTTTACAGCAATCTCATTCAGCAAGATTGCCGTATTAGGGCCATCGAGCACATCCCACAGTTTTGCTGCCTTTCCCCATCCAATCTCAGCTTTTACATTGACCTGAGTTTTCTTGTTCTTTGAACCACGCTTGGTGGTAATCAGAATAACACCATTGGCTCCTCGTGCACCATAGATAGCTGTAGCACTTGCATCTTTCAGCACCTGAACATCCTTGATGTCGTCGGGACTGATATCAGCCAGAGGATTAGCCACGAGTGCACCTTGGCCTAATGACTGAATACTGTTGCCATTAAAGGGAATGCCATCGACGATATAAAGAGGATCGTTACCAGCATTAATAGATGTAGTACCACGCAGACGCACAAAGACTGATGTACCTGGAGTACCTGAGGAATTTGATACCAGCATACCAGGTGCCTGACCTTGCAGCTTTTCTGTGAAGCTGGCGCCTGCTATCGACTCAAGATTGCTACCTTCAACCGATGACACGGCACCGGTAACGCTCTTGCGTTTCAGGGTTTGGTAACCTAATACCACCACTTCCTCCAGTTTATTGGAATTGTCGGCCAGCGCAATCTCTACGGGCTCTTCAAAATCGTACACGTCAACATCGAGGGGACGATAACCTACATACTCTACACGCAAGGTGAGAGGAGCTTCAACCTTGGTCTGAAGGCTGAAGTTACCATCTATGTCGGTAACTACGCCTTGACCTTTTTCGGATTTAACAATCACGGAGGCGCCTATCAGGGGTTCGCCTGTGCGCACATCCGTGATATGACCTGTTATGATGTTTTGTGCAATAGCCAACAGGGGGCTTATTGCAACAATCGTTGCAATTAACAATCTTTTTACCATAAGTCTAGTTCCTTGTTTGTTTACTTTTGTGCGGTAAGGGTGGTCTTCACCTTATCGATCTGTTCCTGTGTCAGTTTGTTATCCAGATTCAACAATCCATATTCGTGATTATACTTCGTGCCATTCTCGAGCACCCACTGAAGGAAATGGTTGATGGCATCGTCGCCCTGGTTATAGCTTACGCCAATCTTCTCGATAGCGACCTCTGATATCTTACCATTCTCCAAGACTGCGATAAGTTCATCGAGGGTGGCCTTGTCAGAGAAGTTCTCTTCGATGTTTTTCTTGACATCGATTCCGATAATAGTAAGATCGTCTTTGATATGACGGCTCTGCAGATCGAAGATATTGGGCAAGGCATTGAACGATACGCCTAACGGATCCTTCGAAAGAGCCGTATTCAGGAAGAGGTCATCGCCAGAGATACGCTTACCGCGGAAGTTGCTACTCGCCTCACCAAAGTTGTGGGCGAACGATGCGGCTACCGATGTAGCATTGCTACCACTATAAATGATGAGTTTTTCAAATTGCTTGTTTTTCTTGACATCCTCATCGAAGTCATCATTGAGGAAATAAAGCTGTTTCAGCTTCTTCGAGTTCAGGTGCTTGCCTTCCAGCACTTTCGCAGCCTCACTGCCGCTGGCTGTGATAGGCAGCACGGCGAACTCTCCAAAATAAACAACAGTATGGCTAAAGTCTTCTGATTTTGTATCTTGATTGTCGAATACGACATTCAGATCTATGTTCCCCTGATTCTGATTACCCTTGGCAATCTGGAACTCTACACCGGGTTGTGTTTTTGCATATTCGGTTATCCACTTCTCTACCAGCGGACGAGCGAATCGCGGTGCCTTCACATAACGCACGCTGCTCGCATTGGTAGAATTCTGCTCAGCCCAAATATTGCTGACGTTGATACTCAGTAATACTGCTATTGTTAATGCTAACTTTTTCATATTGCTTCTTTTTTATTGTTTGTTCTGTACCTATTATATATATTCTCCTTTCCTGTGTTGTCATCATCTGGTAACAACACCCATGCATCTGCATATTACACATTCGTTTCATAATCACTGTTATTTTAAATTGATTAAACTTTCTGGGTGCAAAGGTACGGCGATTTCCGCATACCCACAATCCCGATTTCGTGGCATTCTATATACCACATCCATGGTATAAGGCCCTCAAAACAATAAAAAGGCAGCATTTCTGCTGCCTTTTTGCCTCTTTTTCCCATTTCTTTCTTGATTACAGATGTACCTCTTTGTTGACGACTTCACCATTCTGAATCTTGAAGGAGTTCAGATGGATGCCCTCATGAAGAGAGAGAATAGCATAACGGATGGTAGGGTCATTAGCCAGTCGCAGATCTTCTTGCGAAGGGCGCGAGGGCGAAGCCGGATGACTATGCCAATTGGCGAGAATCTTCAAACCCTTACTCCGAGCATATCGCAACGCAGTAAACTGGTCCTTTGGCGCAAACGAGAAATGCTCTGGCGAGTGGTCGATATTTTCCATCCAGTAGTGCTCTGTCACCACATCGCCTTCTGGGCCGCTGGTGCCCAACAGGTAACCGCACGTCTCGTTGGGTGCGTCCTGCTGGGCCTGGCTGATTAACTTTTCAATGATTTCTTGTGGTATCTTCATTTTTCAATGTTCAATGGACAATGGTCAATGTTTTAAGTCGCAGGCGGCCTGCTCGTAATCTATCAGATGGTCGATAGTGGGATTTGAGCCGCAGATGGCACACGAATCACGATGCTTTACTGGCGCCGTACGGAACAGCATGGTCTTGGCATCGAAGGTGAGCAGACGGTTCGTCAGCAGTTTACCGATGCCCGTAAAGTACTTCAGCGTCTCAGCAGCCTGAATAGTCCCCAGCATACCGGCAATAGCGCCCAAAACACCCGCCTGCGAACAAGTCGGGACGGCACCCACTGGAGGCGGCTCCTTAAACATACAGCGGTAGCAGGCTGTACCAGGCAGATGGGTAAACGTCTGCCCATTGAATCTGAGGATGCCACCATGCGAGAAGGGCTTACCTGCCATCACACACGCATCATTGATGAGAAACTTCACTGGGAAATTGTCTGTACCATCGACGATGAAATCGTAATTCTTGATGATGTCGAGCGCATTCGACGAATCAAGGAACTCATAGTAGGTATCCACCTTTACGTCGGGATTAATAGCCTTGATCTTCTCCTCAGCACTCTTCACCTTCGGCACGCCCACATCCTTCGTAAAGTGAATCACCTGGCGCTGTAGATTCGAGAGATCCACGACGTCGGCATCCACGATACCTATCGTTCCCACACCAGCCGCAGCGAGGTAGAGCGATACAGGAGCACCCAAGCCGCCAGCACCCACTACCAGCACGCGCGCGTTCATTATCTTTTCTTGTCCTTCCACACCTACATCCTGCAACAAGATGTGACGTGAATAGCGCTGTATCTGTTCTTCTGTCAATTCAATCATCGCGCGCCTCCTCCCATGAAATACAGGAAATCGACCTTGTCGCCTTCCTTGATTTGGATACTATCCCACTCCTCACGCTCAGCAAACTCCTCGTTCACCTGCACGCTGACCATTTCAGGATTCTCTACCAGCAACTGCTTGATCAGTTCACTTACATTGAGTGGCAGGTTCACATCCTGCACATCTCCATTTACATAAATTTTTGCCATAATCATTTGAGTTTGAATTCGACTGCAAAGGTACGGCGATTTCTCCATAGCGACAATCCCACAGGGAGGGTAAATCGCATACCACATCAAGGGTATGCGAAATGCCACGTATGGGGGATTGTGGGAGCGCCAAAACTGCCGTACCTTTGCACCCAGACTCAAACGCATAAAATTATGGCAGAACAAAAGAAACTAAGTATCATCGCCTTCAGCGGTGATTTCGACAAACTGACGGCAGTATTTACATTAGGTACGGGTGCGGCAGCAGTGGGGTATGAGGTAAACATCTTCTTTACCTTCTGGGGGCTCGACGCCATCAAGCAGAAACAGGGACGCTCGTTTACAGGAGGTAACTGGCTGACGAAGATCTTCGGTTTCATGATGGGCGGTCTAAAAGTCACTCCCACAAGCCGTTTTAACTTCCTGGGAGCAGGTCCTAAGATTTTCCGTTACCTGATGCGTAAGAACAATGTGGCAACCCTCGAAGAACTTGTCGAGGCAGCCAAAGTGCTGGGAATCAATCTCTATGTCTGCGAGATGGCTATGCACGTGCTCGGGCTGAAGAAGGAGGACTTTATTCCTGAGGTGAAGGATGTGCTCGGCGTAGCCTCATTCCTGAACCTCTCAGAAGGTGGACAGACATTGTTTATTTAATAGTAAAAAGGTAAGGATATGGCAACAAAAGTATTAGACATCACAAAGGAGCACTGCCCAATGACCTTTGTGAAAACAAAGATTGAACTGGCCAAACTACAGCCGGGCGATATTCTCGAAGTGCTACTCGCTGAGGGCGAACCACTCGACAACGTGCCTCGTAATGCGAGGGAGCAGGGCTATAATGTGCTTTCGGTAGAGCATGTAGAAGGTACCACCCATAAAGTAACGATTAAAAAGTAAAAAGGTAAAATAGTAAAAACATTAAAAACTCAAACGATTATGGCAGATTCAAATTTACAGCGCAGTGTGACTACTGCTACCGCCAGAAGACTGGCAACAACCACCAAGACCGCCCCTCAGATGGGCTCTATCACCCCAAGACTTCTGTTGAAACTACTCCCTTGGGTACAGGTTAGCGGTGGTACGTTCCGTGTGAACCGCACAAAAGTTGAACTCCGCAAGAACGATCGGCTACCTATCCAGTATGTAAACGGTGTACCATCGTTTACGGCCAAGGACCTGAAGGCTATACCGCTATTTTCAGAGTTCGACGACGAGATATTACACCGTCTGGTAAGCTCATTCGAGGCAAAGGAGGTAGATGTTGACAAACTGTTCGTCGAAGAGGGAAAAGACAAGCAGCGTTTCTTCATCGTAGCCAGCGGTCAGGCCGAGGTCATCAGCAAGGGACCTCATGGCGAAGACCTGCGGATAGCCTTGTTGGGAGATGGTGAATATTTCGGAGAAGCCGATTTGCTCGACGAACAGGAATCGACGGTCTCCGTACGCGCCATCACGCCCACCGTCTTTCTTGGTCTGAAACTGAAAGAACTGATTAAGTTTATCAAAGAAGTACCCGATTTCCGCGAGACTTTCAACAAGGCCGTTGACAAGCAATTACGCTTGAAGGCATCAGTAAACGACAATGGCGAGAAGCACATCGACCTGGTAAGTGGTCATGAGGAAGACAACATCATCCCCGAGACCTATATCGACTATGAGGAGAATCCTACGGAATATTCATTGAACACACTGCAGACCGTCGTTCGCGTACATACCCGCGTGAGCGACCTCTATAACAACCCCTACAACCAACTTGAGGAGCAGTTACGCCTCTCGATCGAGAGCATCAAAGAGCGCCAGGAGTGGGAACTTATCAACAACAAGCAATTTGGTTTGCTGGCTGCAGCCAACCCTGCTTACCGCATCACGACACGTTATGGTGCACCCACACCCGACGATCTCGACGAACTGTTGTCGCTCGTCTGGAAGGAGCCCGCTTTCTTCGTGGCGCATCCGCGTGCCATCGCCGCCTTTGAGCGCGAGTGTACCTGGCGTGGTGTACCTCCTGTAACCACCGACCTCTTTGGCACGAAGGTTATCCTATGGCGCGGTGTGCCCCTGATTCCATCTGATAAGGTTGAGGTAGAAGGTCAGTATCTGACTGGTCGCGGCGTAGGAACAACGAAGATTATCCTCGTACGCGTCGGAGAGAAAAACCAGGGTGTCATCGGCCTCCACCAGAGCGGTATCCCTGGTGAGATAGCGCCTTCACTCTCTGCCCGTCTGATGGGTCTCGACAAGTTTGGTGTGGCCTCGTATCTGCTGACGAAATACTTCTCATTAGCCTCACTGACCGACGATGCCATCGCCGTACTCGAAAATGTAGAGGTGGGCTACTATCACGATTATCAGCACAGAAATAAAGTTGAGAAATAAATGATAGATATTCATAATATTAATGGATACGGTATCGAAGACCCTGGCTTTGCACTACTGCGAGAAGTGGCCCAAAAGTACTGCCCTGAAGAGTTTCAGGAGCAGAGGAAGGAGTTATTCCCTGACGAGCCTCTTAACGACCTTCACTATGAGGAGGCCGATACGCTGAACTCTGAGCAGATCAAGAAGGATTTCCCCGTACTCAACCAGAAGGTGAACGGCCACGACCTCGTGTGGCTGGACAATGGTGCGACGACCCAGAAGCCGAATCAGGTCATCGACAAGATTTCGGACTACTATCGCACATACAACTCGAACATTCACCGTGGAGCCCACACGCTGGCAGCCCGTGCGACGGATGCTTATGAGGAAGCACGCGAGAAAGTGCAGCGGTTCATCAATGCCGCTACGAGCGAGGAGATTATCTTCGTGCGTGGTACCACAGAAGGCATCAACCTCGTGGCACAGACCTACGGACGTCAGTTCCTGACTCCTGGTGATGAAGTCATCGTCAGCGAACTCGACCATCATGCTAATATCGTGCCTTGGCAGCGTGTTGCTCAGGAGAGAGGTGCTACCCTGCGGGCTATTCCAACGGATAAAAACGGCGATCTGGTACTCTCTGAATTCGAGCGGCTCATCACGCCTCGCACGCGTTTTGTCAGTGTGGGCCATGTCAACAACACGTTCGGCACTATCAACGATGTGCGACGCATCATCGATATCGCACACTCGCACCAGATTCCCGTGCTGATCGACGGAGCACAGTCGATAGCCCACACGCCTGTAGATGTGCAGGCTCTTGGTGCAGACTTCTTCGTGTTCAGTGGCCATAAGATCTACGGGCCTAACGGCATCGGTGTGGTCTATGGGCGCAAGGAATTGTTGGATAAGATGCAGCCCTGGCAGGGTGGCGGTAACATGATCAAGGATGTGACCATCGAGCGCACGGAATATAATGTGCCACCAGCCCGTTTCGAGGCCGGAACGCCCAACGTGGCCGATGCCATCGGACTGGGTGCAGCACTCGATTACGTAAGTCATCTGGGGATTCTTTCGTGCTCGACGGCATCCCCGTTCCTGAAACAGGTACATTATTAGATAAGGAGGGCATCGCAGTGCGTGCGGGTCACCACTGCGCTCAGCCCGCCCTCCGGGCCCTGGGCTATGAGATGAGTGTACGCCCGACATTTGCGCTTTATAATACCCGCGAGGATGTAGATAAACTCGTCATCGCAGTTAAGAAAATCATAGGACGATAATGCAGTACGAAACGAAAATTCTGACAACGAAGTATCAGAAATCTGATGCATACGGGGCACTTTCGATGCCCGTCTATTATACGGCGGCGTTTGAGTTTGAGTCTGCCAAGGCCATGGGCGACGCATTTTGCGGTCGTTCCATGGCCCCGTCGTATGCCCGTATTGCCAATCCCACG
>OMXO01000126.1 GCA_900315035.1 uncultured Prevotella sp. | reverse complement strand
TTCAGGAAACAGGTTATTTCTCTGATCTCCAGATTTACATGAAGGAGGATAATAAAGCCTACAAGATTGACGAGAGAGATTCCTTCCAGTCGTAACAAAAACCAAAAAGTGCTAGATTTAATTCTAGCACTTTTTACATTTAAATCTAAATAGTTCTGGAATTAAATCTGGGAAAAATGCACTAGGGGATCAGTTCCTGGGCCTCAGGAGTGAGGAAAGGACGGATGTCCTTGAAAGGAATCTCGAAAGTGATCATACCGCTGGAGTAGGGGGCAATCTCGTATTGGGTATAGAGGAATACGAGACCTGTCTCTGAGAGATAATCCAACAGTTCTTCATCACTCATCTCTTTCTCTGAGCCATTGGCAAAGTTCTGTTTTACACCTTTTTTGATAAGTTGGGCTAATTCTGGTGAAGATGTATCACCAAGCAAAGTAATCTGCTTACCATCGCTCTTGCGGAAAGTAAAGCCCACGTCAGTGGTATAACCATGCATGCCGCCACCATAGTCGAAGGTGCTATAGTAATAGGTAATGTAGCGATCAGTCTCGGCTAGGTTGATGATACTATGAGTTTTAGAGAAGGCACCGAGGCGATCTTCCGGTTCCATTTCGTCATAAGCCGAATGCCAATCTTCAGAGAGTGACTCAAACAGTGACTCGCCATAGGCCTGAATGTCTTTTGGACTTTTGATCTCACTACTCAGCAAATAATTGATATGCTTCTGCAGACTGTCCACAAGAGTCTTGTTTCCCTTTGCTGGCCAGTGGACAAGAAGTGAAACCTCTGCTGTGGAATCGCTTTTCTCATAACGGAGAGTGTCTATAGCAATGTTTTTGGTCTTTGCTCCAAAAGCACAATGGCCGCCTGCAGTCAGCAGAACGGCCATTGTCATAATCGTATAAATGCGTCTCATTATTCACCTTTGATAGCAGCTACACCTGGGAGAACCTTACCCTCGATGGTGGCCTCCAGCAGAGCACCACCACCAGTAGAGATGTAAGATACCTTGTCAGCAAGACCGAACTTGTTGACACAAGCCACAGAGTCACCACCGCCGATCAATGAGAATGCGCCCTCAGCAGTAGCCTCAGCGATAGCCTCACCGATAGCACGAGAACCAGCAGTGAAAGCGTCGCACTCGAATACGCCGGCAGGACCGTTCCACAGAATGGTCTTAGCACCCTTGATGGCGTTGCGGAAATCCTCCTGAGAAGCAGGACCTGCATCAACACCCTCGAAGCCAGCGGGAACCTTGTTGGCAGGGCAAGTAATGATCTCAGCACCAGGCTTAACAGTCATGGTGTCGAAGTCGAGACCGTTGGTAGCGTTGCAGTCAGAACCCAGAACGAGTTCAACGCCGTTCTTCTTAGCCAACTCCTCAACACCCAGAGCAACATCGAGCTTGTCGAGCTCAACGATAGAGTTACCAATCTCACCATTGTGAGCCTTAGCGAAGGTATTCGATGATACCGATCTTTGAAGAAACCTTTGAACCACCCATGATGGCAACAAACGGACGCTTGATGTTAGAGAGCACGTTGTCAACAGCCTGAACCTCCTTCTCCATCAGCAGACCCAGCATCTTGTGGTCAGCGTCGAAGTAGTCGGCGATAACAGCGGTAGAAGCATGCTTGCGGTGAGCAGTACCGAAGGCGTCCATCACATAGCAGTCAGCATAAGAAGCCAGTGTCTTGGCAAACTCCTTCTGAGAAACCTTCAGAGCCTTCTTGGCCTCGTCGAACTCAGGCGTACCCTTCTCTACACCTACGGGCTTACCCTCTTCCTCAGGATAGAAACGCAGGTTCTCAAGCAGCAGAGCCTCACCCATCTTCAAGGCAGCAGCAGCGTCAGCAGCCTTAGCGCAGTCGGGAGCGAAAGCAACGGGAACACCCAGAGCCTTCTCCACAGCCTCGCGGATCTGACCCAGTGACTTCTTCATATCTACCTTTCCTTTGGGCTTACCCATGTGGCTCATGATGATAGTTGCACCACCGTCAGCAAGGATCTTCTTCAGAGTGGGGAGGGCACCGCGGATACGGGTGTCGTCTGTGATCTTACCATTCTCATCGAGGGGTACGTTGAAATCTACACGTACGATTGCCTTCTTACCGGCAAAGTTGAATTCGTTGATAGTCATAATTGTTTCTATTATAATTAATAATGTGAAAAACTTCGTTTAAACGTGAGTGCAAAATTACAAATATTAATTAAGAATTAAGAATTAAGAATTAAGAATTTATACTTTTTTTGCGTATCAGCCTTTTTTTTCTTACCTTTGCAGCCATAATGGAAAAAGATACAGTAATCATTCTCAGTGGCGGCATGGATTCTGTGACGCTGCTTTACGACCAGCAGGAGCGGATCGCGCTGGCCGTTTCGTTTGACTATGGCAGTAACCATAACGCGAAGGAGATACCCTTTGCCCGTTTACATTGTGAACGGCTGGGCATCAGGCATATCGTAATTCCCTTGGAGTTTATGACGACTTATTTCAAGAGTTCCTTGCTTGATGGAGCAGAAGCCATACCTGAGGGCCATTACGCCGATGAGAATATGAAATCGACGGTAGTACCTTTCCGTAATGGTATCATGCTGTCTATCGCCGTGGGAATCGCAGAGAGCAATGAATTGAAATATGTGATGATGGCGAATCATGGAGGTGATCACACCATCTATCCGGATTGCAGACCTGAGTTTGTGAAGGCTTTCGATGAGGCTGCAAAGGCTGGTACGTATGTAAACGTCGGATTGCTGTCGCCCTTTACGAACTGGACGAAGGCCGACATCGCCCGTCGTGGTAAGGAACTGGGCATTGATTACTCGGAAACCTGGAGTTGCTATAAGGGTGGCGACAAGCATTGTGGTAAATGCGGCACCTGTGTGGAGCGCAAGGAAGCGTTGGCAGAGGCAGGTATCGAGGATCCTACCATCTATGAGGCTTAGCCGAACAGGGCACGAAGGGCTTCCTCGACCTTCCTAACGGGATGAAGCCTGATGCGGTATTTCTTCGCATCGAAGCCTTGCATATTGTATTTAGGTACAATCATATCGCTGAATCCGAGTTTCTCGGCTTCGGCGATTCTTTGTTCAATGCGGTTCACAGGACGTACCTCGCCAGAGAGACCGACCTCACCACACATGCACCAGCCGTTTTCTATCGGAGTATCGACGTTTGAGGAGAGTACGGCTGCAATGATACTTAGATCCATTGCGAGATCAGTCACCCGCAAACCACCTGCGATGTTGATGAAGACGTCTTTCTGCATGAGTTTGAATCCCACTCGCTTCTCCAGTACGGCCAACAGCATGTTCAAACGGCGCTGGTCGAAACCTGTTGCAGAGCGCTGGGGCGTACCATAGGCTGCTGTAGAGACGAGTGCCTGTGTCTCAACCAGGAATGGACGTACCCCCTCAATCGCAGAGGAGATGGCGATGCCGGAGAGTCCTTCATGATCCTGTGTGAGCAGGAGTTCGGAAGGATTGCTCACCTGACGGAGCCCGTTCTGCTGCATCTCGTAGATGCCCAGTTCGGCAGTAGAGCCGAAACGGTTTTTTATGGAACGTAGAATGCGATACATATAATGCTGATCGCCTTCGAATTGGATGACAGTATCGACGATATGCTCCAAAATCTTTGGTCCTGCCAACGTACCTTCTTTGGTGATATGTCCTATCAGAATAACAGGCACGCCACTGGTCTTGGCAAATCGGAGTAGGGAGGAGGCACACTCTCGTACTTGGGCAATGGAGCCTGCCGAGGACTCGACATCTTCCGTCATGATGGTCTGGATAGAGTCGATGATCACCAATTCTGGCTGTTCATCTTTGATATGGTCGAAGATATGTTCGAGGGAATTCTCGCAGAGGATAAGGAAATGATCATTTTCCTCATGGGGAATACGATTGGCACGCATCTTCAGTTGATGAGCACTCTCCTCACCACTGACATAGAGGATTTTCTTCTCTGGCATACGGAGCATCGTCTGCAAGGAAAGGGTGGATTTTCCGATACCTGGTTCTCCGCCTAACAGGACGATACTGCCTGGCACCAGACCACCACCAAGAACACGGTTCAGTTCTTCGTCGTGCATGTCGATTCTTGGATCATCCTGATTAGAGATGTCGCGCAACTTCAGCACTTTGTTCTTCCGCAGGGCATGACCAGCCGAAGCAGCCGCTGTTGTAGCCGCTTTCTCCTTTGTATCGGGAGCCACACGAAATTCCTTAAATGTGTTCCATTGCCCGCAGGCAGGACACTTTCCTATCCACTTTGGCGACTCCTGGCCGCAGTTGGAGCATACGTATGCGATTTTGTCTTTTGCCATAATTGAATACAAAAGTACGAAATATTTTCGGTATTCCAAAATAATTGCTTAATTTTGCACACAATTATTGCGAACAATATGAAATATATCAGGATATTTACCATTGTCTTGACTGGTCTGTTGATACTGGCCGGTTGTGGACAATCCTATGAGGAAACTAAACGACTGTCAAGGGAACAGCGGCTGAAACTGGCTCGCGAGGATTCTGCAGCCTTGAAGATTGCCGTGATGCCGACCCTCGACTGCTTACCTATCTTTATCGCTAAGGATCACCAATTGTTTGATACAGTTGTGGATATCCGACTGAAGCGCTACACTGCTCAGATGGACTGTGATACAGCCATGATGAGAGGTCGTGTAGAGGGAATGGTGACGGATCTCGTTCGAGCCGAACGGATAATTCAGTCAGGTATGCCTTTGAAATATATCGCCACGACGAATGCCTATTGGCTACTGATCAGTAACCGTAACCAGCGTATCACCCAACTGAAGCATCTGGACGATAAGATGCTGGCGATGACCCGTTACTCTGTGACCGATCTCTTAGGTGACCTGGCGGTGGATAGCGCAAAACTGAAGACCGAACGGGTGTTCCGCATCCAGGTTAATGATGTATATGTCCGTTTGAAGATGTTGGAAAACAATGAGATGGACGCCTTGTTACTCACGGAGCCACAGGCCACACAGGCATTGTTGAAGAAGCATAAGGTCCTGCTTGATACCCGTCAGGAAGATATCCAGATGGGTGTTATTGCCTTCCGTGAGAAGGGTATGGATGATCAGAACCGTAAAAAGCAGATGGAGGTTTTCCTGAAAGGCTATAATGATGCCTGCGACTCCACATCTCAGAGCCTGCACTCAAGAGCCTGCCAGACACCTTGAAGTATAATCATGCCGAAGCGCCTCGACAGAAAGATGTGGAACGTGCGCAACAATGGCTTTCAAATAAATAACTATGGATACACATCAGAGTCTGAAAGAGGTGCTTGGCCATTTAGAGGCACGTAACCTGAGTGCAGCCATTAACGGACTGGAGAACTTCCTGTCAGTCCATCCGAATCAGATCAATTCAGATCGTCTGCATGCCTTACGTACAGACTATCAGTTGATGGCGGATTATTGGAAACGAGGTTTTAAGGATCCCCAGTTGCCTGCACTCTACCAGTCGTTATTACAACGACTGTATGTGTTATGTGCAAATATCAGTCGTAACTATGCCGTCGGACATAACTCTTTTCTGTCGTCCATCTATTTGCGTCAGCATATGTCGGCCCGTGAC
>OMXO01000058.1 GCA_900315035.1 uncultured Prevotella sp. | reverse complement strand
CTAATGCTTTTAAATCTGTAAAACAATCATTTGTTTATTAAAACGCTGCAAAGTTACGGCTTTTTTTAATACAACGTATCATTTTTTTCGATTTTTTTTCGACCATTTTTGTAACTTTTTAGCAAAACGCTGAAAATCAATAAGATACGAAATGTTAAAAAATGGTGTATTTTTGGCACTTATCCGATTTTTGGCAAAAAATGACTAAAATACGGAAAAATATGCTACCTTTGTGCCCGTAAACAGTAACACCTTTTTTATATATGATAGATACATCGGCCTTCCAAGGCAAATCGGCAGCATATTTTACACTGGGATGTAAGCTGAATTTCTCTGAGACCTCGACTTTCGGGAAGATGTTGCAGGAGTTAGGGGTGCATACGGTACAGCGAGGAGAACAGGCAGACATCTGTCTGATCAACACCTGTTCTGTGACGGAGGTGGCCGACCATAAATGCAGGCAGGCTATTCACCGGATGGTAAGAAACCATCCGAATGCCTTTGTGGTGGTGACTGGCTGTTATGCCCAGTTGGAGGCTGAGGAGGTCAGTAAGATTGAAGGTGTGGATCTGGTGCTGGGCTCCGACGAGAAGGCCCGACTGATACAGTATCTCTCTGAGGCCTGGACAGAGAAGGAGCCTGAACAGCGTTTCTTCAGGCAAAAGACGAAGGATATCCGATCGTTTGCACCAAGTTGTTCAAGGGGCAACCGCACGCGCTATTTCCTGAAGGTGCAAGACGGATGCGATTACTTCTGCACCTACTGCACGATACCTTATGCCCGCGGTTTCTCGCGTAATCCTACCATCGAATCGCTGGTGAAGCAGGCGGAGGAAACTGCGCTTGAAGGCGGTAAGGAGATCGTGTTGACGGGTGTGAATATCGGCGACTTCGGAAAGACGACAGGGGAGAAGTTTATTGACCTGGTGAAAGCCCTCGATCAGGTGGAGGGAATCAGAAGATACAGAATCAGCAGTCTGGAACCCGACCTCTTGACTGACGAGTTGATAGCCTATTGTGCAGAGAGCAGGGCCTTTATGCCGCATTTCCATATTCCACTGCAGAGTGGCAGTGACACCGTGCTGAAACTGATGCATCGCCACTATGACGCCCAGTTGTTTGCAGACAAGATTCATCGTATCAAGGAACTGATGCCCAATGCCTTTATCGGGGTGGACGTGATGGTGGGCTGTCGCGGTGAGACGCCAGAGTGTTTCGAGGAGACCTACCGTTTCCTGGAAGATCTCGATGTGACGCAGTTGCATGTGTTCCCATATTCTGAGCGCCCAGGTACTTCGGCGCTGAGCATCCCCTATGTGGTAAGTGGCAAGGACAAGAAACTGCGCTCCAAGCGGCTGCTGGAACTCTCTGATCGGAAGACGGAGGCGTTTTACCGTCGTTATATCGGCCAGGAGGCAGAGGTGCTGTTTGAGAAAGCGCCAAGGGGGAGGGCGATGCACGGGTTTACGCGGAATTATATCCGTGTGGAACTGCCAGCAGCACTGGCAGACCCCTCGCTTGACAATGAACTGGTAAGGGTAAGACTGGGCGAACTGACACCCGACAAACAGGCACTGAAGGTTGAATTAATATAATATAAGGTACGCGCGAGATGAAAAAAGTGGCTATAGTCATCCTGAACTGGAACGGGCGACAGATGCTGAAAGAGTATCTGCCTTCGGTCTTGAAATACTCCCGAGAAGAGGCGACGGTGTATGTGGCAGACAATGCTTCGACAGACGACTCGCTGACCATGTTGAAACAGGAGTTTACTGAGGTGGAACTGATTGTGCTGGAGCGTAACTGGGGGTTTGCCGATGGCTATAACAAGGCGCTGGCAAAGATTGAGGCCGAGTACTTTGTGCTGTTGAACTCGGATATCGAGGTGACACCAGACTGGCTGAAGCCGATGGTGGCCTATATGGATGGTCATCAGGATGTGGCAGCCTGTCAGCCCAAGCTCCGTTCGATTTTCGACAAGCACCGTTTCGAATATGCAGGGGCCAGCGGGGGATATATCGACCGTTTCGGCTATCCCTTCTGCAGAGGGCGTATCTTCGAGACGGTGGAAGAGGATAGCGGACAGTATGACGAAACTGCAGATGTGCTCTGGGCTACGGGCGCAGCGCTGATGATCAGGGCGAAGGACTACTGGGAGACGGGTGGACTCGACGGGCGCTTCTTTGCTCATAATGAGGAGATCGACCTGTGCTGGCGCCTTCGTATCAGAGGGCGCAGGGTGGTTTGTCTGCCTGAGAGCCTGATCTATCATGTGGGTGGCGGCACACTGCCGAAGTCGAACCCGATGAAGACATTCCTGAACTTCAGAAATAACCTGACCATGCTCTATAAGTGTCTGCCTGAAGAGGAACTGAAGCCTGTGATGCGCTGGCGATGGGCCCTCGACTATCTGGCTGCCTGGGAGATGCTGATTCTGAAGCGTAACGTGGGTGACTTTAAGGCTATTTATCGTGCCAGACGGGCCTTTAAACGATGGCGTCAGGATTTTGAGGCTGACCGTCGGGCTATCCAGGCATCGCGAAAGGCTGAAAAAATACCAGAGCGACGGGGTTTCTCCCTGCTCTGGCAATACTATGTAAGGGGAAGGAAGACGTATGCCAAACTTCCCTGATTAGTCGTTATTTTACTCTGACAACGGTGAGAGGCTGTTCTGCATCTTGCTGTTTCCACATCTGAAGGAACTTGAACCAGTCCTCGGCTGAGTGATAGCCGAAGGTCTCGTTGTCGGAACAATAGATAATCTTATAGCAGAGATGGCTGCTGTTGGTGCCAACGACAAAGGCGTAGTTGTCTTTGTTGGCTGGCTCCTCGCTCTTCAGGTAGATCTTAGGAATGTAGATGCCTAGTCCGACGGTCTCGGGCTTGAAGTTCTCGTGGTCGCTCGATGGCCAGTCGCAGCCCCAGCAGGCACGCAGACCTTTCTTATCTGAAAACTCCTGAGAGTCCTTGACATTGATGATGCCTGTAGAGAACAGGTAGTGGGACACGTCTTTATTGAAGTAAACATCGACATCTGTATCGCGATGGCCAGCATACTGGGTATAGCGGATGGTCATGTTTAGGGGTGAGGGTTGAGAGGTGAGTGGTGAGTGGTGAGAGGTAAGTGGTGCCTTCCAGCCTTTGTCAATGACCTCTACAATGGTGCGCAGCGGTCCGTAGGAGATGATGCGCTGGGTGCGCGAGCGCACAGGATCGATCATCGTGGGCTGCTGTCCGTCCCAGCCTCTGAAGGCGCCGAGGCCAAAGGTGTTGCCTACCCAGAGCACATCGTCGCCATAACCTTCTGCCTTCTGTTCCTTGGTGGTGTAGAACTGGGTAGCCTGCAGCTCGAGACGTTTCTGGAACTTACCATAGAGGTCAATCGTCTGCCGCTTGTCGAAATAGATGCGGATGCCATTGAGTTCGCTCTCGAAATCAACGCCATGGTGATGCTGGATGTTGTAAGAGTTGGCACAGTCGCCACGGGCTGTTATCGACTCGATGAAGTTGTTGTGCTTGTTCTTCTCCTTGACCTTATCGTTGCGAACGAGCATCTCGGCATAGACGCGTGCAGGATAGGGGCGGGGAGAGCCTTCGCTGGCGAGCGTCACCTGATAAGAGGCACGGGCCTTGGCCTTCAGATTAACGAGGAAACAGAGCTCATCGAAAATACCGTCCTGATCGAGGTCGTCTAACTGACAGGGGATTTCATCGCCACTGCAGGTAACCAGAGCCGTAGCGACCTCGCCCCAGGACTTATCGAGGGAAATCACTACAGGAACATCAGTACGGTCTGCGCTCGAAGGATTCGATACGTTGTAAGTCATAGTGGTCTGAGCCAAGGCAGCAGACAACAGCGGGGCACAACATGCCAATAACAAGTGTCTTTTCATTTTCTTCTTGATTTTGTCTTAGTTGGATTACAAAAGTAAGGAAAATCACTGAATTACGCTGTGATTTTTACACAAATAAACAATAATGTGCATATTTTTATACGAATTTTTATCTTTTTTAGGTTAAAATTTGGATTTGAAAATAAATTTTAGTATATTTGCAACGCATTTCTAAAAATTGTATAAAATTCGTTGAGTTCACAGATACATAAGATATATTTCCTTCTGCTTGCAGTTCTACTGGGCTGTATCAGTTGCGAGTGGCAATTCAGGTTCTCAGACGACGAGGACAATCGGATGGCTGTAGAGCGCTATGACCGTGTGCAGAGTCTCTATCTGACCACAGGTGACTTCTCGGCTCTGCAGCAGATGAATACCGTGTATCCCATGCAGACGCGGACGCTGATAGAAGACGTGCTGCGTATAGGTAAGGTGAACGATCCAGAGATCAACACGAAGTTTCTGAGGTTCTATCAGGACTCAACGCTACAGAGTCTCATCTCTGAGGCAGAGCAGCAGTATGCGAATATGGACGATATCAATCAGGAGTTGACGACTGCTTTCGAATATCTCCGTGAAAACATCCCTGGGATGGAGGTGCCTCAAGTCTATGCCCAGATAGGATCGCTCGATCAGAGTATCATCGTGGGTAACAATACCATTGGCATCTGCCTTGACAAGTATCTCGGCAGCAAACATCCTCTGTATCAGAATCCTGTGTATGGCTATAGACAGGAACAGCTCAAGATGATGACCAGAAACTATATCGTGCCAGACTGTGTGGGATTCTATCTTCTGAGTCTTTATCCGATGCCGCTCGATAAGACCATGAACCAGAAGGAACGCGATATTCATATCGGCAAGATACAGTGGGTGGTGAACAAGGCGCTTGGCAGGACGGTGTTCCATACCGTCTATACGCGTTTGGCTGACCGCTATATGAAAAACAATGCGAATCTGACTGTTGATCAGATGCTGCGCAACAACAATTATATGGATTTTCAGTAATCTTCGAAAAAAATGATTATCTTTGCACCGCAAAAGGTGAATAATTAAAATATAGATAATGATGAAGTTCAGATTACCACTCTTTACGTTAGTTAGTTTCATGATGTGCTGTTGCTTGTCAGTTATGGCAGGTGAGAAACTGAGTCTAAAGGATATTACGCAGGGAAAGTTCCGCTCGAAGACGATGACGGAGGTGCGCCCTCTGGCAGATGGAGAAACCTATGCCCAGATTAGTGATGACGGGAAGCGCATCGTGAGCTATTCGTTCCGTACAGGCAAGGAGGCGGGTGTGCTCTTTGATGCTGCTATGGCCCGTGGCGCCTCTATCTCCAGGATAGATGGCTATATTCTGAGTCCTGACGGTAGGAGAATACTGATACAGACTAATACCAATCCGATTTATCGCCGTTCGTTTACAGCGGTATATTACATCTTTGACATCCGCAACAATAAACTGGTACCACTGAGCGACGGCGGTCCCCAGCAGACACCTGTGTTCTCGCCCGACGGTAATCTGATTGCCTTTGTGCGTGATAACAATATCTGTCTGGTGAAACTGCTCTACGACAATGCTGAGAGCCAGGTCACGAAGGACGGAAAGCGCAATGAGATTATCAATGGTATTCCTGATTGGGTTTATGAGGAGGAATTCTCTACCAATTCATCGATGGTATTCTCGGCCGACTCCCGCCAGATTGTCTGGATACGTTATGACGAAAGTGCTGTCAAACAGTATAGCATGCAACTTTTCAAAGGACAAAGTCCTGAACTGCAGGCCTTTGCAGAGTATCCTGGCGACTATACCTATAAGTATCCAGTGCCAGGGCAGGTGAACTCGAAGGTGAGCGTGATGAGCTATGATATCCAGTCGCATCAGACCAGAAAGATAGATGTTCCACTGGATGCCGATGGCTATATCCCACGCATCAAGGCTACCACTGATCCGGCAAAGGTGGCTGTATTCACCATGAACCGCCATCAGGACGTGCTTCGTATCTATATGGCTAATCCACTATCAACGGTGTGCCAGTTAGCGATTGAGGATAAGGTTGACAAGTATATCAAGGAAGAAGTGCTCGACGATATACAGATGACTGATAAGCATATTCTGCTGCCTAGCGAGCGCGACGGCTACAATCATCTTTATCTTTATAATATGAACGGGCAACTGCTGCGCCAGATAGTCAACGATAAATATGTCGTCAAGCAGGTATATGGCTACGACGAACAGACTGGCGATACCTATTTTGCTGCTAACCCCAATGGACCGTTGGAGCAGCAGGTGATGGTGGCACATGCCAATGGCAAGACGGAAATACTGACCAAGAAGCCGGGTGTTAGTAAGGCTGTATTCAGCAGGAACTTCAAATATTTCATTCATGTATGGAGCGATGTCAATCATCCTGCCCAGTATGTGCTGTGTCAGAACAATGGTAAAGAACTGGCTACACTTATTGACAATCAGGAACTTACGAATGAACTTGGCGCCTATGAACTGGGAAAGAAAGAATTCTTCACCTTCACGACCTCAGAGGGTGTGCAGTTGAATGGATGGATGGTGAAACCTGCCGACTTTAATCCTTCGAAGAAGTATCCCGTGATCATGTATCAGTATGGTGGCCCAGGCAATCAGCAGGTGCTGAACCAGTGGGGAATCGGCATGAATGGCAATGGTGCAATCCTTGAACAGTATCTCTGTCAGCAAGGCTACGTGTGCGTCTGTGTGGATAATCGTGGTACTGGTGGAAGAGGTGCTGATTTTGAGAAGTGTACCTATTTGAGATTGGGCGAACTGGAAGCCCGCGATCAGGTGGAGACTGCTTTGTGGTTAGGACAGCAATCCTATGTGGACAAGGACCGCATCGGCATCTGGGGCTGGTCTTATGGTGGTTGGAATACCTTGATGTCGATGTCGGAAGGCCGTCAGGTGTTCCGCGCTGGTGTGGCAATTGCTCCACCAACCTGCTGGCGCTTCTATGACTCTATCTATACGGAGCGCTATATGCGTACACCGAATGAGAATAAGAAGGGCTATGACGAGGTGAATCCCATCAGCCGTGCGTCGAAGTTGCATGGGGCTCTGCTTATTTGTCACGGACTTGCCGATGATAATGTGCACTACCAGAATACGGCAGAATATGTAGAGGCTCTGGTGCAGGCTGACAAGGACTTCCGACAGTTGGTTTATACGAATCGAAACCATAGTATTTATGGGGGAAATACGCGTAACCATCTGTTCCGTCAGGCAGTTAACCACTTTAACGCTGCATTGAAATGACCAAAAGAATAGTTAAATAATTCATGTATTCGTGCTAATTTTGCAAAAAGTTTGTATCTTTGCACCCGGAATATAGTATTTTAAGAGATATTAATAATGAAAACGATTAAATTTTTAGGTATATGTCTGCTGACGATGGTGCTCGCTATGGGGTTCCAGTCGTGCAGCAAGGATGAGTATCACAGTCGCCTGAAAGAGTTGATCATCAAGGACTTGACGTTCGCTTCGTCTAAGGATACCAATACCAAGGAGTTCCGCAACGAAGACTTGTCGTGCTTCTCTGTCATATCAAATGCAGACTGGTGTACTGCTGCGATTGATGTGAAGAAATCGACCTTGACGGTGACTGTTGAAAAGAACACGACCTATGATTCGCGTGTGGCCACTATTACGATTCGTGATATCGTCGATAACACGTCAACCCGTACGTTCACTGTGACGCAGGCTCAGCAGGATTGTATCCGTCTGAAGGATAAGGAACAGGCCAGTCAGGAAATGCCTACTGAGGGCGGACAGATTGCTCTTGTGGTTGAGACGAATGTGAATTATGAATGGAAGTCTGACGTTGCATGGATTCACAAACCAAAATCCTCTACCAGAGGACTGGTGGAATCAACCATCATGCTTGAGGTGGATAAGAACACTACAGGTAAAGCGCGTACTGGTACGGTGAAGGTTGTAAATGCTGCCAGTGGTCTGGAAGCTCAAGTGACGGTGACACAGCTTTTCACAGGCTTCCTGAAAATCACTGATCCTGTCAAGACGAAGACTATTGAAATAGATGAGGTAGGTGGACTCGTCTCTATCGGCATTAATACAAATGTGGCGTTTGATACAGATATCGATCAGGTTAACTGGTTGAAGTCTGATGGCCGCGAACAGATTGACGACGAGAACTTTAAGCAGAAGCTGAAGATCAGTCCATTGACAGACAAAATTGCAAGTCGTACTGCAGAGATTACTTTTAAGGCCAAGGACGATACTTATGGTATAGAGCCGCAGACGATTGTTATCTCACAGTCGAGAAGTCTGTTCATCAAGGATGATGAAATCACATTGTTGCCAGACAGTGTCCGCACCATTGAACTGTATAACGGTACAGGTTCTAAGGTGACTTGGACTGCAACTTCTATCGAGCCGAAAGATGTGGTAGTGGCAAAGGTTGATGCCACTGGTAAGGTAACTGGTGTTACCCCAGGTACAGCAAAAATCACTGTGACTACAGAAGACGGTGCGCATACCGATAATATCATTGTGACGGTTAAGGAACCTAAGGATTTGAATGCCAATTTAGTAGGTGATGTTGCTTTTGGTAATATGACAACACCAGGCATAGATGCTAATAATCAATATAAGGAGAATGCAAAAATTTTAATTTCATTGAAATATTTATTGCAGAATAACAGTAACAATGAAATTCAGTTGAATAGTATCGAGTTGTACAGAGATGGGAAACTGTATAAGTCTGAGGGGATATCAAAGTTGAATTCTAAACTTTCTAAAGGACAAGTCTATGAAAAAGAATGGAATAGGAATCAACTCCCTGACGATTTTGTAGAATATGTCACCATTGAGATTCCGATTGAAGACGAAACAAATACAGAAACGACAGAAAAGACAGACAATCAATCAAATGGTACCCGTAAAGGTGTTCGTCGTAGCAGAACTAGAGCTGATGGCGATGAGGGTGACTCTACCAGCGGCAGTGAAACTGGAGAAGGTGACTCTGCAACGGATGGTGGAACGGCTTCTGATGGCGATGAAGGTTCCGAGGGTGAGGGCGAATCTGAAGGAACAGAGAAGGAAGATGAAGAGGACACCAAACCTAAGACGAAACCTTTCACTGGCCCCAAAGAGAATACTCACAAGTATGCAGTAATATGGTATTATTCATATGCTGGCAAGGAGTTTACTTTCCAGTATCCACAGACTGTACAGACAACAACAAGTAGGGCTGGTGTGAGACGCGCAAGAAGCAGAAGATAATAACTTCTCAAACATCATAAAGGGCTGCCATTTGGCAGCCCTCTATTTTGTTGTATGTGTATCAACTGATTAGTAAGCGAAGAGAGGATAATCCTTCATCTTCTCATTTACACGCTGACGGACACTGGCGATAACCTGCTCGTTCTCGGGCTCATTGAGCACCTCTTCAATCCATGCAGCAATCTGAACCATCAGATCCTCCTTGGCACCACGGGTGGTGATGGCGGGAGTTCCAAGACGAATACCAGAAGTCTGGAAAGCAGAACGGCTGTCAAATGGTACCATGTTCTTGTTGACGGTAATGTCGGCTGCTACAAGAGCGTTCTCTGCCACCTTACCTGTCAGTTCAGGATACTTAGAGCGCAGATCGACCAGCATAGAGTGGTTGTCGGTACCACCGCTCACGATGCCGAAGCCACGCTTGATAAGCTCATCTGCAAGCACCTTGGCATTCTTCTGAACCTGCTGGGCCCACTCCTTGAACTCTGGCTGCAGGGCCTCACCGAAAGCAACAGCCTTGGCAGCAATCACGTGCTCCAGAGGACCGCCCTGCTGACCAGGGAAGACTGCAGAGTTCAGCAGCTGGCTCATCATCTTCACAACACCCTTAGGAGTCTTCAGTCCCCAGGGGTTCTCAAAGTCCTTACCCATCAAGATGATGCCACCACGAGGACCGCGCAGAGTCTTGTGAGTCGTAGAAGTTACAATGTGAGCATACTTTACAGGGTTGTCAAGCAGGCCAGCTGCAATCAGACCTGCGGGGTGAGCCATATCAATCATCAGCAAAGCACCTACCTTGTCGGCAATCTCGCGCATGCGCTTGTAATCCCATTCGCGGCTGTATGCAGAACCACCGCCGATAATCAGTTTGGGCTTGTGCTCAAGAGCTAGTTGCTCCATTTCGTCATAATCCACACGACCTGTTTCCTTGTTCAGGTTGTAGCCGATGGGATTGTAGATCAGACCTGAAGTATTCACATGTGAACCATGAGAGAGGTGACCGCCATGATCCAGGTTCAGACCCATGAAAGTGTCGCCTGGCTTCAGAACTGCCAGCAGCACGGCTGCATTAGCTTGTGCACCAGAGTGGGGCTGCACGTTGGCATACTCAGCACCAAATAGCTTGCAGACACGGTCGATAGCTAACTGCTCAACCTCGTCGACCACCTGGCAACCACCATAGTAACGATGGCCAGGATAACCCTCTGCATATTTGTTGGTCAGGTAGCTGCCCATGGCTTCCATCACCTGGTCGCTAACAAAATTCTCACTGGCAATCAGCTCAATGCCTTTTAACTGGCGCTGATGCTCCTTCTCAATCAACTCGAAGATTGTGTTGTCTCTGTTCATTGTCTTTGTTTATTGGGTGTTAAAAATATGTCTTCTTTATACCAGACAGCTGTCAAGCTCCTTGGCAATCAGCTCCTTGTCGAGATGCTGACCAATAAATACCAGTTTCTGCATGCGATCTCCATATTGCTCATCCCAGTCTCGACGCAGACCTGGGTTCTGTGCCATCATCTGTTCAAGTTCTGCTTTGGGCATTGTGGCATACCATTGTCCTGCATTGCGGATGGATACTTGTTTTCCTGCCTGTTCAAAAACGTAACAGGTCTCTTGTTCATCGCGGAAATAACAGATGCCTTTGGCGCGTATAATGCCTTTGGGCCACTTGCGAGCAACGAATTCATCAAAGAGTCCCAGCTCGAACGGACGACGAGCGTAATAAACATAAGTGCCGATGCCATATTCTTCGGCTTCGCCTTCATCGTGATGATGATGGTGGTGTTCGTGGTGTTCATGATGCTCATGGTGTCCATGATGCTCATGCTCTTCTTCCTCATCTTCATCGTCTTCATCGTCGTCATGGTGCTTCTCCACCTCCTGAATCCAAGTGGCAGAAGTAGCCACATCGTCGAAATCAAATAGGTTTGTATTGATAATCTTATCAAGTTCTACATCGCCATAGTTTGTGTCGATTATTTCTGCCCGAGGCTGTAAAGTGCGCACAATCTGGCGGATTCGACCTAACTCATCAGGAGTCACCTCGGAAGCCTTATTCAACAATACAATATTACAGAACTCTATCTGCTGGATTACCAGATTCTCGATATCATCCTCATCGATGTTGGGACGTGTCAGGTTGAGACCGCCTTCGAATTCATCTCTCATGCGTAGGGCATCTACCATCGTCACGATACAATCGAGACGGGGATAGCCGGCTTCGATCACCTCAGGTGCCATCTGCGGAATAGAACAGATAGTCTGTGCAATAGGTGCTGGCTCACAGATACCACTAGCCTCTATCACGATATAGTCGAAACGCTGTAATTGGATGAGGTCTTGCAACTGTTGTACCAAATCCATCTTCAGCGTGCAGCAGATACAGCCATTCTGCAGAGCAACGAGACTGTCATCCTTTTGGTTGACGATACCACCTTGTTGGATAAGGTCGGCATCAATGTTAACCTCGCCAATATCATTGACGATGACTGCAAATTTAATGCCTTTTTTGTTGCTCAGTATCCTGTTTAATAGTGTTGTCTTGCCACTGCCAAGATAACCTGTCAGCAGCAGAACAGGTATAGTCTGTTTCATTGTCTTTTTACCTTAATTTTTTTCTTTATACTAACTCCACCTTATTAATATCTTGTTCTTTCTCACAATAATGACATGTCAAGATGCCGTTGGCTACGTGGAAATGAGTAGCCATTGGCTCGTTGTTGGTAATACATTTGGGGTTATTGCATTTCACGATACCCTTGATTTCTTCTGGAGTTACAACGGTCTTCTTTTCTACAACCTCATAATCGCGTATGATGTTAAGTACAATGTTAGGAGCAACTACCGACAAACGCGATATCTCCTCGTCAGTGAAGAATTTGTCGGCTACTTTGATGATTCCTTTCTTGCCAAGCTTTTTCGAAAGCAGATTGTAACCAATAGTTACTGGTGTCCCCAGATTCTGAAGGCCGAGTAACTGAGCCACCTGATAGGTCTTCTCTGAAGGGATATGGTCGATTACGGTGCCGTTTTCAATAGCGGCAACAAGCATCTCGTTCTTATTCATCGTATAATCGTTTTGTCGTTTCTTACTTCATCAAGCGTGATTCCCAGCACGTCGCAGAAAATGGCTTCACGGGCGAAAAGACCATTGCCTGCCTGTTGGATATAATAGGCATGAGGATTGTCATCTACTTCGTAGGAAATCTCGTTCACTCTTGGCAACGGATGCAGAATCTTCATGTTGGACTTGACATTTTTCAACATCTCATTGTTCAGCACATATACGTTCTTTACCCGCTCGTATTCCATGAGGTCGGAGAAACGCTCTTTCTGCACACGTGTCATATATAGGATGTCGGCATCGGCAATGACTTTCTCGTTAAAGGCTGTATGTTCCTGGTACTTGATGCCATGTTCTTTGCAATAGAGCTTATACTCGTTAGGCATGGCCAGTTCCTTTGGAGCTACAAAGTGGAATGTAGGATTAAAATGGCGCATGGCCATCAAGAGAGAGTGGACGGTACGACCATACTTCAGGTCGCCTACCATATATATATTAAGGTTCTCCAACGTGCCTTGCGTCTTATAGATAGAATAGAGGTCGAGCATGCACTGGGAGGGGTGTTGGTGAGCTCCGTCTCCTGCGTTCACAATGGGAATGGGGGCAACTTCTGAAGCATAGACTGCTGCTCCCTCGATGTAATGGCGCATCACAATCACGTCGGCATAGTTTGAAACCATCAGAATGGTGTCTTTTAAGGTCTCTCCTTTTGTCCCGCTGGTTACTTTCGGGTCGGCAAAACCAATGACACGGGCACCAAGACGGTTGGCGGCTGTCTCAAAACTGAGGCGTGTTCGGGTCGATGGCTCAAAGAACAATGTTGCCACGACTTTCCCCTTCAACAGTTCCCTGTTTGGGTGCTTTTCAAACTCTTCTGCCATCTCAATCATATACAGGATTTTCTCCCTTGTGAGGTCGGCAATTGTCACAAAATTATGCTTTTCCATCCAATCTTTTTATTTTGTTGGCACAAAATTACACATTATTTCTGATTTCCGTGCGATATTTTTGAATAATTTCGTAATTTTGCACCAAGATACTTAAAAAAGTAATGAAATCGAGCGTATGAGAAAGCTATTTGTCTATTTCTTATGGACCTTATTATTCGTTATAGTTATAGGAACTGCAAGTGCATTTTATGCTATAGAACAAGGATGGATAGGCTATATGCCTCCTATTGAGGATTTGCAGAACCCCATCAACCGTTTCGCCACGCAGATTTATTCTGCAGATGGAAAAATCATAGGTACATGGAACTACAATCGTGAGAACCGTGTGTTGGTGGATTATACAAAACTGTCACCATCATTAGTGCAAGCATTGGTGGCAACTGAGGATGAACGTTTTTACGAGCATTCTGGTATCGATTTCTATGCATTGGGACGTGCTATTATTAAGCGCGGTCTTCTTGGGCAGAAGAGTGCAGGTGGTGGCTCTACCATTACTCAACAATTAGCAAAACAGCTTTACTCGGAACATGCAAACACGACATTGGAACGCGTGCTGCAGAAGCCCATCGAGTGGGTCATTGCTGTCAAATTGGAACGTAATTATACAAAGGATGAGATTATTACGATGTATTTGAATTATTTTGACTTCCTACATAATGCTGTTGGAATCAAGACTGCTTCAAATGTCTATTTCAGTAAAGAGCCTATCGACCTTTCTGTCAACGAAGCCGCTACTCTTATCGGACTTTGTAAGAATCCATCTTATTATAATCCTGTTCGTCATCCTGACCGTAGTCGTGAGCGTAGAAACGTTGTGCTGAGTCAAATGCGCAAAAAGGGCTACTTGTCTGATGCAGAATATGAAAAATATAGTGCAGAACCTATAAAACTGAAGTTTCATGTGTCTGATCATAAGGAAGGAATTGCCGTCTATCTTCGTGAATATCTCCGTCGATATCTGACTGCAAAAAAACCTGATCGTGCTCTCTATCCTTCATGGAATATGGTTAAGTTTTATAATGACTCAATTAATTGGGAGTCAGATCCTTTGTACGGTTGGTGCAATAAAAACAAGAAGCGTAATGGCGAGAATTACAGCATCTATACAGATGGTCTTAAAGTCTATACAACTATTGACTCACGTATGCAGAAATATGCTGAGGAAGCTGCTTATCAGCATGTGGCCAAATACCTTCAGCCTGCATTTTGGAAAGAGAATCATAAAAAGGCCAACGCACCATTTACCTCTCATATTACTCCAGAACAAGTTCGTCAAATTCTGAACCGTAATATACGTCAGAGTGAACGTTATAGAGCACTTCGTGAGAATGGTGCATCTGAAGAGGAAATACAGCGTTCGTTCCGTACACCTGTCCGTATGTCTGTGTTTACATATCATGGATCAGTTGATACGACCATGACTCCTCTTGATTCGATAAAATATTACAAATCTTTCCTCCGTACAGGCTTTGTTAGTGTCTGTCCTCAGAATGGTCATGTGAAGGCTTATGTCGGTGGTCTTAACTATGAATATTTCGCATACGACATGGTGATGGAGGGACGCCGGCAAGTAGGTTCTACCATTAAACCTTACTTGTATTCATTGGCAATGGAGAATGGTTTCTCCCCATGTGATCAGGCTCCTAATGTTCAACAGACCTATATGGTTGCTGGTCACCCCTGGACACCTCGTAATGGCAGTCGCGCACGTTATGGTGAGATGGTCACTCTTAAGTGGGGACTCCAGCAGTCTAACAACTGGATATCTGCTTACTTGATGAGCAGGCTAAGTCCACAGGCTTTTGTCGATTTGCTTCATGAGTATGGTATCCGTAATCCCGAAATTCATCCTTCTATGGCACTCTGCCTCGGTCCTTGCGACATCAGTGTGGGCGAAATGGCTAGTGCATATACCGCCTTCGTTAATCATGGTATTCGTGCTGCTCTTATGTTTGTGACAAAGATTGAAGATAGCGAAGGTAATGTTGTTGCTCAATTCCTACCACGTATGAACGAGGTGATAAGTGAGGAAAGCGCCAATAAGATGCTCTATATGCTTAAGTCTGTAGTCGATGGAGGCACGGCAAGTCGTCTGCGTCGAATCTATAATTTGAAAGGTGAAATTGGCGGCAAGACTGGAACTACTAATAATAATAGTGATGCTTGGTTCATGGGTGTAACTCCAACCTTGGTGAATGCTTGTTGGGTAGGAGGTGATGACCGTGATATACACTTCGATACGATGGTTATGGGTCAAGGTGCCGCAATGGCATTGCCTATTTACGGTCTATATATGCAGAAAGTGTATGCCGACAAGCAACTGGGTTATAACGAAAACGCTGTTTTTGATATGCCAGATGGCTATGATCCTTGTAACTTTGTAAATGATGCTCTTGGAACTGGTGATAATGAGATTGAAGAAATCTTTGAATAACTTTACGTATATATAATATAAGGTATAGCATAGATTTGTAAATTTCCCCGAAAACTTTTCGGTTTTTGGGGAAATTTTTGCTTAAAAGTTTGGTTGGTATTAAAATTATGCGTACCTTTGCACTCGCTTTCGCTCAAAAACGGGTGAGGGCATGAAAAAGAAAGAGTTCTTTGAAAGATTTACATAGACAGAA
>OMXO01000040.1 GCA_900315035.1 uncultured Prevotella sp. | reverse complement strand
TATTGCTGAAGAGATAGCCGACAAGTTGGGTGCTGAGACCGTCAGTGTCCAGAGTATGAACGTCAGGCAGATCGAGAACAGCCAGAGTCTCGTCCTTGCTGTCGAGTTTCAGGATGGTGGCAATCTGTCACCGCATTGGCAGTATGCCATCCAGATGTTCCGTTGTGCAAGTCTGAGGGGTAAGAACCTCGCCGTTATGGTGGCTCTTGGCAATAAGGGCGATAACGGCATCTATGCCGATGTTTTCTGCCGCGGGGCGCACATCGTTGGCGACTATCTCTATGCAGATTCTCCGAAGTGCAATCTAAATAATTGGATCTGCGCCATTTCGCCTAACTTATAAAACCATTACCATTATGCAGTACATCTTTATCGTAGCCCTTGAATTTGTCATAGCATTCACGGGCGTAGCCCTGCTCATCAGGTACTATAACCACAAGTGACAGTACAGAAGCTATAAAGCGGCAAATTTTCATTGGATTTGCCGCTTTTAGTTTTTCTTTGTCCACGCAGAATCTACTTTCCGACGCAGAAGTAAACATCTGCAAATATAAGTGGCTGATAATCAACGTAAATGTCTTTGTTTTAGGGTAACTAAAGTGACTCCGAGGGACGGTGGACACTTTTTAACGCAGATTTTTGTACATTGTTGCATTAAAGTTTAGTTTAGGTTATAGATATATAATATGATGATAAACTAAACCGAGCCTAGAAATAGCTCCGAGCTATCACCTCTTTTTACTTTTGACGGCAAATGTCTCGTCGTATATAGTTATATGCATGATTTATATGTCGAAATTCGCTGAAAATGCGAATTTGAAGGTAAATTTCTATAAAATAATAAATAAATTTGAGATAAATTGATGAAAAACATCAAAAAAGGTTGTATCAATACAACCATTTTGAAAATATTTTGTATTTTTGCAGCGTAAATTAATATATTTAGTGGAGTATGAAGTATCTGAATATTAAGAAGGCATTGGCAGCATGGCAAAATTTACAACCATTGTCAGAAAAAGACAGAGATAGACTTAGTCGTCGTTTCACTGTGGACTTCAATTACAATAGCAATCATATTGAAGGTAACACCCTGACTTATGGTCAGACGGAAATCCTGTTGCTATTTGGCAAGGTAATAGGAGAAGCTGATGTGCGTGATGTACAGGAGATGACTGCGAGTAACGTGGGGCTCCGTATGATGTCTGAAGAGGCATCAGTGAAGGAAGTGCCACTGACACAGAACTTCATCCGTACACTGCATAAGACCTTACTCCGTGAAGACTATACTGTCTATCGAGAACTCCCTGGGGGTTTACAAACAAGTTATGTAATTCATGCAGGACAGTATAAGACCCGTCCCAACAGTGTTATCACTCGCTATGGTGACCGATTCGAATATGCTTCACCAGAAGAAACTCCCAGTTTGATGACCGATTTGGTGGATTGGTATAACAAGGCAGAGCAGGAAGGAAAATTTTCTCCAGTGGAGCTGGCAGCATTATTCCATTACCGCTATATACGCATTCACCCGTTTGAGGATGGAAATGGACGTATAGCCCGACTGATGGTAAACTTTATTCTGACTCGTCACGATTATCCGATGATTGTGGTACGCAGCCGTAAAAAGAGTGAGTATCTGGAAGCTCTCCATCAGGCAGACATTGAAGTTGGGCCAGTGCCTGGCGATGGAGCTCATGCTGATATTAAGGACATCAAACCATTCTTGAAGTACTTTAATGAGTTGGTAGCTACTGAGATTTATAATGATGTGTTGTTTGTAAGCGAAAAGGATGAGAATGTATGGTGGTATGATGGTGAGCGGATTGCTTTTCGCACCCCTAACTATACTAAAATACTGAATGCTATGCGTACACAACCTACGCTTACATTAGCTGATATGAAAGAGGTAACAGGCATCAGTATTGCTGCCATTCAGAAACTCCTTGACCAGCTGATTCAGAAGAAGTATGTAGAACGTGGAGAAAAGGAAGGAAGTTGGAGAGTGTTTGTGACACAGTAAAGAATAATTATTATATATTAAGGGATGATGAATAATTATTTGCTTTAATCACTTCACTGCCTTCCAAATAAAAAGGATGTGATTTCACCACGCAGAATCTATTTGCCCACGCAAAAGTGTGTAAAGATATTTGATAGTATTTCGTTGGTGACGATACGACCTTGGCCGGTGATGTCTGCAAGATCGTCAAGGACGAGTTTGAGATCTTCGGAGAGAAGATCGCCACTGGTGGATTCGTGGATCATTGACCATTCGCCATTGGTCATGATGCCTCCCATTCCTTCGAGCACGCGGCTGATGTTGTGGTGGGCACTGAGCAGTGCATTGTAGTGACGGGCATTGCTGACGATGATGTCTGAATCGGAGATGGTGGGGATGTTGGCGGCCTGATAGATGGCTTGTTCGAGGGCATCGATGTTGGTGCCGTGTTTGGCGGAGATTTTTAAGAGGTGAGAGGTGAGAGGCTGCGGTGATTTGTCAATCTTGTTTTGGATGATAATCAGTGATTTGTCCTGACAACGCTCTTGTATTTCTTGAACCTCTTCTTGGGTGGGTTCTGCATCGATGAGCCAGAGGACGATGCGGGCTTTTTCGATGGCAGCATAGGTGCGGCTGATGCCAATCTGTTCGATGGTGTCAGTGGTCTGGCGGATACCTGCAGTGTCGATGAATCGGAAGGTGACACCCTGTATGTCTATTGTGTCCTCTATCGTATCACGCGTGGTGCCATGCACGTCAGAGACGATGGCTCTTTCTTCATGGAGCAGACGGTTCAGAAGGGTTGACTTACCGACGTTGGTCTTTCCGATGATAGCCACTGGGATACCTTGTTTGATGGCTTGCCCTGCCTCGAAACTGTGGGCGAGTTTGAGGATGTGGCTGTCAATTTCTTTCGTTAATTCGAACAACTCAGATCTGTCTGCAAATTCGAGGTCTTCATGGTCTGAGAAATCAAGTTCGAGTTCCAACAGCGAGGTCAGTTTCAACAGTTGTTCACGCAGGCGTGAGAGTTCTGTGGATATGCCCCCACGCAGTTGACTGATGGCCAGTTGGTGCGTGGCTTTGTTGGATGAGGCTATCAGGTCGGCCACAGCCTCTGCCTGTGAGAGGTCCATCTTACCGTTGAGGAAGGCTCTTTGGGTATATTCGCCAGGTTCTGCCATGCGACAGCCGTTCTGGATCAGTAGTTCCAACACTTTATTCAGAATATAGCGGGAACCGTGACACGAAATCTCTGCGCTGTCTTCGCCTGTGTATGAGTGGGGAGCTCGGAAGACGCTTACTAAGACCTCATCGAGGAGGTTTGAGGTTTGAGGTTTGAGGTTTGAGGTTTGAGGTTGAGGTTTGAGGTTTGAGGTTTGAGGTTTGAGGTTTGAGGTTTGAGGTTTGAGGTTTGAGGTTTGAGGTTTGAGGTTTGAGGTTTGAGGTTTGAGGTTTGGTCTATGATGTGACCATAGTGGATGGTGTTGGGCTGGGCATTACGTAGATCTTTGGTAAATACACGGGAAAGAATCTCAAGCGTTTGGGGACCTGAGATTCTTATGATGCCGAGTGCTCCACCTGGAGCCGTTGCTAAAGCACAAATCGTAGAGGTTTGAGATTTGAGGTTTGAGGTTTGAGATTTATTATTCATTGTCTTGTCGCTTTTACAATCTTTGTTAGCACTCCCATAATTCTATTCCAATCTTTAATTATGGAATCGTATTGGGTCTGATTAAGAAAGCCTGTTTTGTATAGCAGGTCTAACCAGTAGCCTGTTTCTGTAGCCTCTTTGAGAGCGATATTCATCTTGTTGCAGAAATCTGCTCTGCTTTGAGCATTCTTGCCTTCAAAAGCATTGGCTCCGATACTTGTACCTGAACGGAAAAGTTGTTTCGACATGATAGACTCATGTTTTTCCTCTTTCAGATATTTGTATAGATTGACAATACGAATCGCAAACTCACTCGCAATATCGTATACATTGTTCTCTATACCATCCATAAACCTCAAATCTCAAACCTCAAACCTCAAATCCGATCGAGGACTTTCGTGATTAGTGTATCGATGGAGTTCTTGTACTCCGTATTCATCTTGTGGGCATAGCGGTTGGCGATGACCATGCAACAGGTCATGGCACGATGACCAAGGAGAGCAGCGAGACCAGCGACGGCAGATGACTCCATCTCGAAGTTACAGATCTTCATACCGTCGTATTCGAACGACTCGATTCTGTCCACCTTGGGGTCAACGATATCAGCACGGAGTTCACGTCCCTGAGGTCCATAGAAACCACCACAGGAGATGGTATAGCCACGGATCATATCGTCACCGGCTATCTGATTGATCAGTTCCTCGTCGGCAATCGATACGTAGGGAGAACCCAGGATGGGATTCCAGTCCATATGCTCCAGGAAGGCCTTCTCCATATCCAAGTCGCAGACGACGTTACGACCGGCATAATAGTTCAGCAGACCGTCGTAGCCGATGCTCTTCACAGAGGCCACGAAACAACCGGTAGGTGTGAAGGGCTGCAGACCACCACAGGTACCGATGCGTACCATCGTCAATGTGCGGTGCTCGTCTTTCTCTTCACGGGTATTGTAGTCGATATTAGCCAGCGTGTCAAGTTCGTTCACCACGATATCGATGTTGTCACAACCGATGCCATGACTCTGACAGGTGATACGTTTGCCTTTATACATACCAGTGATGGTATGGAACTCACGACTGCTCACCTCACACTCCTTCGTGTCGAAGTGGTCAGCAACGGTATTGACGCGGGCAGGATCACCCACCAGGATTACTCTGTCGGCCAACTGTTCTGGCTTCAGATGCAGATGGAAACATGAACCATCGGCATTGATAATCATCTCGGATTCTGGAAATGTTCTTTTACTCATAGACTTGATATGTTTAGTTGATAACTTTGATTTCTGCTTGTCTTGTTTGTTTCTCGAGCCTCTTCTCGGTGGCATAGAGGGCTTTCAGTTCACTTTCTGCCTGCACGATCTCTGTCTGCAGACTCTTGCGCTCAGCCTTGCCAGCCTGATGATAGAGGGTACGCAACTGCTCGGTCTGTGACTCCAACTGACTGAGTTTCTGACGCACCTGCACCAGTTGCTGATACAGACTGGCCGCCTCTTTCGACTTGAAGTCACTGGCAGTCGAGTAGGTGAGGGCATCAGTGATGACCAGACACTGCTGAGCATCTGGCGCAACTGTCTTGACGCGCTTCTGAGCACTGTTTACAGCCTTCAGACGGGCCATGGCTGCCTCTCTGGCTTTCTTGTCTGTCCAGGTGTCTGCGATGCGTGTGATGGCTGCAAAATCACGTATCTGCTGTTCTGAATACACCCCGGCATCATAAGTCTGTCTGCTTTCTGCAGGCACGAAGATATAGATACAGACCTTGCCTTCTGGTTGACGACGGTCTGTGACAAAATAGCCCAACTGTCTGTACTCGTCGATCACATACAGATAGTCGTTGGCTTCAGAGTTGAAGGGCATACCGAGGTTCTCTGGCTTCAGGAACCGGCCACTATGGGCATCATAGCGGGTAAAGAAGATATCATAGCCTCCGATGCTCTCTTCACCCTGGCCAGCAAAATACAGGGTCTGACCGTCAGCCAACATATAGGGGTAGGAGGTTTCGATGAGTCCGTCGTTCAGTCCTTGCAGGGCCTCGGGCTGACTCCACTCACCGCCTAACAGGTCACAGGTGTAGAGTTGTTGCTTCAGACTGTCATCAGGCAGACTCAGATAGGCCTTGTTACCCATCTCGTTGACAAAGGCCTGACCACTCATCGCCTTCCCTGTGAAGGTCTTGGAGGTCATCAGTTGTCCTGCGTCTTCCGAGAGATGGATCTGTGCCAGTACCTGATCCTTGTCAGCGACGATACTGTCGATGATCAGGATCTGTTGTGTCATCTCCCGCATATTCGTGATACGCGGGTCTTCCTTTGGCACCTCTACAGCCGGTTTTCTGGGCCTTTTCTTTTTCTTCTGGGCCTCCATCGGACCAGCCACCAACAGGGCCAGTGATAGTATAAGCAGTTTCCTCAAGGTCATATCTTCGGTTGTTATTCTTCAATCAGTTTGTTGTCTGTTTCCAAGGCACTCCACAGACTGTATCGCACCTCGGGGTTCAATTGCTCCAGTTGGTCATACATCGCCTTGATACTCGTCCGGTTCGAACTGGTCTCATAGGGACAGCGCTTCTTCTGTGGCTCATAGCCTTGCAGTTCCGCCCATGCCTTGATGTCGGTCTCCTGGATCAGACAGAGTGGACGGATCAGTGTCAGTGGCATCTTCCGCATCTTCAGTCTGACGGGCATCGTGGCAAAATGCGACTGGAAGGTCAGGTTCATCAGGGCCGTATGCAGGATATCATCCTGATGGTGCCCTAAGGCGATCTTGTTGCATCCCAGTTCCTGTGCCAGGTTGAACAGTTGTTTTCGGCGGTTCCACGAACAGAGGAAACAGGGCTGCTTTTGTTTTTTGAGTTTTGAGTTTTGAGTTTTGAGGTTTTCTTGTGTACCGACTTGCGTCCCTTCGGGAGCAAGCGGTCGGAGATTTTCTTGCGAACCTGTGGGAGCAAGTGACGCCTCTTGGACCTCGAAATGGGTGGTGACGACGTGGAGTTTGACCCCCAGTGCCTTGCAAAACTGCTCCAGATAAGCAGTATCTGTCTCATAATGGATATTCGCCATCCTCACGTGGATCGCCTCTACCGAGAAACGTGGATGCTGTATCTTCGACCGCTTGGCCAACAGCTCTGTCAACAGGAGTGAATCCTTGCCCCCCGACAGTCCCACGAGTATCTTGTCATCATCCTCTATCAGATGATAAGTAGCCATCGCCTTGACAAACCGTTCTTTCAAACGTTTCTCCAGGCGACGGCTCTCCATAACCCTCAAACTTGATACTTCGTATCGAGCCTGCTCCCGCTCGGCAGAGCTCAAGCTAGCTTGACTCTGCTCTCGCTTACTCGCAGCCTTCAAACCTCAAACCCCTTTCAGGTGCTTATCCATGTTCAAGGCAGCACGACGACCATCACCCATGGCGAGGATCACGGTAGCACCACCACGAACGATATCACCACCGGCAAAGATCTCAGCACGCGACGACTGCATCTCCTCAGAGACGGCGATCGTGTTCTTGCGGCCCAGTTCCAGTCCTTCGATCGACTTCGGCACGAGTGGGTTGGGTGATACACCGACAGCCACAATTACCTGATCGACATCGAGGGTGACGGTCTTGCCCTCCACAGGTACAGGACTGCGACGACCAGATGCGTCAGGCTCACCGAGTTCCATCACCTGGAGCACTGCCTGCTTCACGGCACCCTGCTCATCAGCGATATATTCGATAGGATTATGCAGCGTCAGGAAGTTGATACCCTCCTCCTTGGCATGTTTCACCTCCTCGAGTCGGGCAGGCATCTCCACCTCAGAACGACGATAGACGAGTGTCACCTCAGCACCTAAGCGCTTGGCTGTACGACAAGAGTCCATGGCCGTATTACCACCACCCACGACGAGCACGCTCTTGGCGGGGTTCAATGGGGTATCGGTCGTGGGGTTGGCAGCATCCATCAGGTTCACACGAGTCAGATATTCGTTCGACGACATGATGTTGATAGAGTTCTCACCCGGGATATTCATGAAGTTGGGCAGACCGGCACCAGAACCTACGAAGATGCCCTTGAAGCCCTGTGCCTCGAGTTGTTCGACGCTGATGGTCTTACCCACGATGACGTCGGTCTGGAAGTGTACACCCATCTTAGCGAGGTTCTCGATCTCCACATCCACAATCTTGTTGGGCAGACGGAACTCGGGGATACCATATTTCAGCACACCACCGATCTCATGGAGGGCCTCAAACACATACACGTCGTAACCTTTCTTCACCATGTCACCGGCAAACGACAGACCGGCAGGACCAGAACCAACGACAGCAATCTTGATGCCATTGGCTGGTGCTATCTCCGGCAGAGAGATGTTACCACTCTCACGCTCGAAGTCAGCAGCAAAACGCTCCAGATAACCGATAGCCACAGGCTTGGAGTTCATCTTCAGGTGGATACACTTGCTCTCACACTGCTTCTCCTGAGGACAGACACGACCACAGACAGCGGGTAGGGCAGAGGTGTTCTTCAGCACCTTGGCAGCAGCCAGGAACTGTCCACGCTCAATGTTCTTGATAAACGAGGGGATATTGATGTTCACCGGACAGCCTTCCACACACGAGGGTTTGCCACAGTCCAGACAGCGCTTGGCCTCTGTCATGGCCATCTCCTTGGTCAGTCCGATATTTACTTCTTCTGTTCGGGTAGTCGCACGATACACAGGGTCGAGCTCTGGCATCACCACACGCTCTATCTGAGTGCGCTCCTTGGGTTTCATGCTCTGTTGCAGGGCCTTACGCCACTCTGCATTACGGTCTGTCAGTACCTCGATGGTATCGTTCGTCGGATCATCATCCATCACGATATCTTTATCGGAAGAAACCTCAACCTTCGAACCTCCAACCTCAAACCCATCCTGGTGTTCCTGGTAATGAGCGAGTTCTTCCTGTTCTTCGCGCTTGAAGGTACCCATACGCTTGAACATCTCGTCCCAGTCAACGAGGGCACCATCAAACTCAGGACCGTCGATACAGACGAACTTCGTCTTGCCACCGATGGTCAGTCGGCAGGCACCACACATACCCGTACCGTCCACCATAATGGTGTTCAGTGATACTTCACAGGGGATGTTATGCTTCTGGGCCGTCAGGTTCGAGAACTTCATCATGATAGGAGGACCGATGGCGAAGACCTTATCGACATGCTCCTGTTCGATAAACTTCTCGATACCTACCGTTACCACACCTTTCTCACCATACGATCCGTCGTCGGTCATGATGATCACCTCATCCGAACTCTCACGCACCTTGTCTTCCAGGATAATCAGATCCTTCGAACGACCGGCCATCACACTCAGGATACGGTTGCCTGCAGCTTTCAGGGCCTGGATGATGGGCAGCATCGGGGCTACACCCAGTCCACCACCTGCACAGACCACAGTACCATATTTTTCGATCTTCGTGGGGTTACCCAGTGGACCTACCACATCGGTCACGTAGTCACCGACGTTCAACTCACAGAGTTTCATCGACGAGAGACCCACCTTCTGTACCACCAGTGTAATCGTACCTTTCTCAATGTCTGCACCGGCAATGGTCAGTGGCATACGCTCACCTTTCTTGCCGACACGTACAATCACGAAGTTACCGGCCTTACGACTCTTCGCTATCAGCGGAGCCTCAATTTCGAAAAGGAAAACCTTTTCCGAGAATTGTTCTTTTCTTACGATCTTATTCATTTCTTATTTGCTTAGTTTCTCTTATTTTGCCTGCAAAGTTAGCAAATAGTTTTCAAAATGCCACAAAAATCGCTAAAATATTGTCATTTTGCTATGAATTTTAGACTTTCAGGCATCACCTCCTGTGCATGGGCCAGGTCTTCTGGCGTATCGAGTTCATACGAGAAATAGTGGGTGGTGTCCACCACCTTGAAGGTATGTCCCTGACTGATGAGGCGCTCAAAGGCACGTTCATAGAAGATGTCGATGAGTCCTTCCTGCTCAATCATCTGGTCGAGTTCCTGATAGAGGGCCGTACTGTAGTTAGCCGTAATCTTCTCGATACCTACCGACTCACCCATGGCCTCTTCGGGGTTACAGGTCTTACTGATGGCGGTGATGTTCAGGTCGCCATCGACCACCACTTTCATCTCTTCTTCGCCCAGTTCATGCCTGTTCACGGCGAGGGCTGACGTGGGCTCCTGACCAATCCTGACCACGGCTGCAGGGTCACAAAGGATATCACTGTCCATCAACAGGAACTCCTGTCCTTTCACCACCTGACCAGCCATCCACAGCGAGTAGATGTTGTTGTTATGCTCGTAGTCGGCATTGTGCAGGAAGGTGAAACTGACGCCACTTTCCCGTTGGGCATAGGCTTCCAGGAAGTCCCTGATCATCTCAGCCTTATAACCAGTCACCACGACAAACTCCCGGATCCCTGCCTCCCGCATGGCTCTTACCGTACGTTCCAACAAGGTCATCCCACCTACTTCCAACAGACATTTCGGCATCTTGTCTGTCAAGGGTCTCAGCCGCTTGGCCATCCCCGCTGCCAATATCACTCCGATCATAAACCTGAAACCTCAAATCTCAAACCTCAAAACTTGTAAAATCGTGTCAACTACCGTCTGCGTCTGCTCCTTACGTCCCAGCGTGATACGCAGACACGACTCCAAGCCCTTGTCGCTCATGAACTTGATCTTGTAGTCCTGCACCTTCAGGGCCTCCATCAACTTGTCCTTGATCTCAATCGGATACTTGATGAGGATGAAGTTGGCCACCGACTTATACACCTTGAAACCAGGCAGTCCGCCCAGTTTCTCCTTGTAGAGCTGTCGGCCCCATTCCATGTCGTCAGCCACCTTCGCCCAGGTATTTGTTGATGTAGCTCTCAAACTGCTCATGTCCCTTGCCGATAAAGCCAAAGCCCACGCGCAGACCGGGCAGACCATAGAACTTCGACAGAGTACGTGAGATAATCAGGTTACTGTACTTGTTCACCAACGGTGCGATATAGTCGGTGTCGGTACTGATAAAGCTGGCATAGGCCTCGTCGATGAGCACCATCGTGTCCGAGGGGATGTTCTCCATGATCTTCCCGATCTCCTCCGGTGTCAGTCCGTTACCTGTCGGATTGTTGGGTGAGGCGAGGAGATCACCTCGTCGATATCATAGGCGAAGGTGTCGTCCTGCTCGTGCAGGGGATACATCTCAAACGTACCGCCACACTCAGATGCCACGCGGTTGTAATACCACCATGAGAACTCCGGGATGAGGATCTTCTTGTTGTCGCCCACCATCAGGAAATAGTGGATGGCGTTCTTCAACATATCCTCACCGCCATAGGTCAGCAGCACCTGTTCCTCAGGCACCCCATAGATCTCACTCAGTTTGACGGAGATCACACTCTTCTTACCCTGATCATAGATACGGGTATAGAAGCACAGTGTCTTCGGGTCAAAATACTTGATAGCCTCCACCACTTTCTGGCTCGGCTCAAAGTTAAATTCGTTTCTGTCCAGATAATTCATGACATTATATCTTTTTTTAATAAACCTCAAACCTCAAATCTCAAATCTCAAACCTCCTCATCTTCATCAGCCCAATCCCGATGATAATCCAAATAATCTCCCTCACCCGACAGATGATGCTCACAAAGATACCTAAGGCTGCAGAGAGCCCCATGGCAGCGATGGAGAGCACGAACCCACCTTCCTGCACGCCCAACTGCATGGGCAGGAATCCGATCAGATTGGCAAAGAGGGTGGTAAACGATACGATGAGGATGCTGTGCAGGAACGTCAGCGTCAGTCCGCCTAACCCTCCTCCACAGTCGATACCGAAGAGCAACAGCATGAACATCACCTCCGAACTCTGTACGACACGCGAGAGATACTCATACACCAGACTCTTGTAGAAGGCCTTTGTGTCCTGACTATAGAGGGCTGCTATCTGTTCGTCGATGTTCTTGATGGCTTCAGCGTGGCCAGCCCATAGTTTCAGGGTCCAACGCTTCAGTCCGGGGATATGACTCAACACGCCCAACACGTATTTTACCAGACCGTTCTTATAGCCTCGTGAGATGATGTAGAAGGCGGTCAGACAGAACACGACGATGATTCCCAGGGTGATACCGATGGCCGGACTGATAGGCAGATCACCGATCATCACCAGTCCGATATAGATGAAGATACTCAGGAACCAGAACCAGAAATGGGCAAAGAAATGCATCATCGCATAGAGGATCACGCTCGATGTGGCATGCTGTTTGTCGATGTCTTTCGAGAGTTCCATGATACGGTAGGGCTCACCCCCCAGTCCTCCCACAGGAGTAGCATAGTTCAGGGCATAGCCGGTGATGGTCAACTGATACAGGCGCCAGAAACTCAGAGGCGCCTTGCGCCCGATATTCCCTTCGATCATCGCCTGCCAGGCCAGGGCATTGAGTCCATAGACCACGATCCAGATGCCGATGATGGGAATCAGCCAGTAGCCTGCATGACACAGATGGTCCCACAGTTCGATGAAACTGACGTCGAAGGTCAGCATCATCACCACCACTGCTCCCAGTCCTAAAAAGAAGAAGAGGTTGTTCAGCTTATTCTTGGTCCACTTCATCCGGTTGTTGTTATAGTTGGTCTGCGATGCGCTTGCAGAAGCCCTCATGGCGCTTGTTGATATACATCGTCAATAGCGACATGGCGATGATTTCGAACAGGAAGTTCAGCACGGGCACATCCAACAGACAGAACAGGAAGAACCAGAACTCTCTGAAGTTGAAGGTCAGCAAGCCGTTCCATTTCATGATGGCCAGCGACTCCCGATGGATCTCCTCGCGCACCTCAGCAGGTATCTGATCCACCGTGCCGTATTTCTGTTTCAACAGACCTAACAGACGCTGGAACTCGGGGGTTGACTTCTCCTGCTTCTTCGTGTAATCGACATACGACTTCTGGAACCAGCGCTCGTAGTAGGGGGCGTCGGCAGGCATCTGGTCATACATCTCCTGCTGCTTCACCGAGTTGTCGAGCTCACTGCCTTTCTCTCCTTTCAGGAAGAAGAGATGCACCTGGATGTAATAGTCGGCCAGTCGTGTCTGTCCACCCATGCCCAGAAAACCTGAGATATTGCCGAGAATAAATACGATTACCGTGGCTATCAGCGTGTTCTCAGGTGTGTCTTCGATACCCAGCCATCCGAACTCGATCTCATGGTGCTGATAGAAGCGCCAGACGAGTACCAGGTAGATGGGGATGAACCACACAAAACCTGCTGTCCCGTCGAGGATACGACCCAACCGACTCTTCTTACCCGTCAGTCGGGCCAATTGTCCGTCTGTACAGTCGAAGAAGTCGGCCCACATCAGCAGGAAGATCCCGAAGAGGTTGTAGAGCAGTCCTTCGACACCTTCGTAGTAGAAGCTGCCCTGAGCAAAGAAGAAGAACAGAAGGGTCTGATGACATGGAAGTCGAGCCAGTCTTCTGTCTCTGCTGATTTCAGCGTCTGATAGTATTGTTCATTCATGTGTTTAGAATGTTAGTCTGAAAATAAATCTGATACCCCATTTCTCACTCGTCGGCAAGTTGAGGTAGTTCAATCGTCTCACGTATTCCACGTGTATGATCTTGAAGATGTTATGGATACCGCCCACCACTTCGATATAGGGTTTCTTGGGATCCATCACGTTACAGCCCTTGGGGAAGTACATCAGCTTGTCACTGCCTGCATTCTGTGGCAGGAAGGGGTTGTTCTGGTCCGACAGGTCTCCCCACAGCACGTTCACGGCGAAATACTCTCTCCACTTCAGTTTCTTGATGAGGGGGATACGGTTGAAGAACTTACCGTTCAGGTCCCATGAGAGCATCATCGAGGCATAGCGGTCGTTGAGGAACTCCATGTTGTTGATCAGGTTGAACATCTCTTCCTCGATGATGAACGACTGGTTGGCTGGTGGCTGTATCAACAGCATGTAGGGCACCTGGTTCCACTGGATACCACCTTTCAGGAAGAGGTCGATCTTACCCCAGCTGTTCATCCAGAAGCGCTTGTAGATCTTCGCCTCTGTCACGTTACTGGTGTAATCACCGCCCAGGATGTTCCTGAAGCCGAAGGTGTGACTCAGTGAGATGGCGGGTGCATCGTGGTTGATGGTCACACGGCGCTGCTTACTGTTGATGAAGGTCTCACCGGGTGCAAACCTGATCTCTGCAAAGAGCTCGGTGGTGCGCAGGAACTCGGGGTGAGCCACCATGTCACCGTTATACTCAATCTTGGGCTGGTTCAGTTTTCTGAACGACAGGGCACCGATGGGCTGGAACTCCTCGGCCTTCAGACTCAGGGTGGTTCTCAGACCGCCATAGGCCTCATACTCGAACGTGAGTTTCTGTCGGTTGAAGAACATCATCTTGTCGATACCTGTCCACTTGAAGGCCACGAGGAAGTTATCCTTGTCGGTAGGCAGGAACCGGTCACTGGGTGTTCCTACGTCATAGACGCTCTCTATCCTGATGTTCCGCTTCGGATACTCGAAGGGCATATACTGCTTGTCGATGAGCGAGTAGGTGAGCGATGTGCCGTAGTAGTTGCGATGACTGCCCCAGCCACGTCCATAATAGACGGTACCATACCAGCGTTTGTTCAGGTTGGCGGTGGTCTGGATACTCAACTTACTCCTCCAGCCGTCATACTGGTTGCGCGAGAGCAGGGTGTTCACCGGGGTGATGTCGAGTTTGTTCTCTTCACCCCAGAGCTCGATTGAGTTCTCGATGAGGGCGTTCAGGCCCAGCATGACATATTTGAAACCCTTGATGTTCTGGATCTGTTTGATGAAGTTGTCCATCGACCCCTCACTCTTTGTCAGTTCCACCTGTCGGTACTGGTTCCAGAAGGCCTTGCCTCGCATACCGGCATCCGGCTCTCTGATCTCCGTTCGCTTGCCCTTGAAGAGTTTCTTCGGCAACTCGTCGAACGAGTAGTCTGTCAGTCGGGTGGTACGGATGACGATACATTCCTGGATGAACTTGGCGAACTCCAACTCGGTAATCATGTCGTCTTTCGTCAACACCCAGTCACCGTTGTCCAACTGCTCGAACTCCTGCTCGATCCTCATGTTCTTCACGAAGTTCACCGACGTCTGCTTGGGCAGTGTCAGCTCACAACGGCGCACATGGTAGGTCGAGTCTTTCAGGATGTAGATATCTCCTCTGAAACCGAAGTCCATCTGGTTGTTCGGCAGGAAGTGCAGGTGTATCACACTGTCGCGCTCAATCTTCAGGGTGTCCTGGATATAGAAGCGGTAGAAGGCGATGGCATCCTTACCGATAGGTGAGGTGAAGGGGTACTGCAACAGTCGGATCTGGTCATCGTAGAGATCGACATCAGTAAAGACGTCTTTCAGCACCACGTTCAGCATGTCACCTGTCTGGAACAGGTCGTTGATACCCGACGACTGCTGACCTCTGATATACGTCTTCTTCGACTTCGGGTCTTTCCGATAGACGATCTGTGAGACGGTCTCGTCGATACTGATGGGCAGGATCATCTTCTTGTTGTACTGACATACCTCTACCTGATCCAACAGCCAGGGGGTACTCGAGAAGGGCTTCTTCTCCAGTTTCTGGGGTGTCAGGTCGTTGGCGGCCAGTGTCAACTTCTCGTATTTGTCGTACTTATAGTAGTCGTGATTGCCTAAGTCGGTCACTTTCTTCGCCGCGATCACCTTCTTCATCAGTTCCACGGCGGGGTTGTTCTTACGGCTGTACTTGCCTTTCTTCGAACTGATGGTCACCTCCTTCAGTTGTTTGCTGTCGCTCTTCAGGGCGATGTCCATCTTGTTCTTTGTCTGGTTGTTGATGGTCACCTCGATGGTCTGATAACCGACGGCACTGAAGCTGAGTTTCCAACCTAAGTGCTTGGCTATCGAGTAGTTACCGTCGATATCAGAGATGACGGCGACGCGATGCCCATGATACACCACACTGGCGTAGGGTATCTCTTCACCGGTCTCTGCGTCGGTGATGCGTCCTGTCAGGTTCTGTGCACCTAAGGTCACCGTGAACAACAGGAGTGTCAGGAGTAGGTATAGTCTGCGGGCGCTTGTCATTTAAACTGATAGCCTGTAAATGAATATTCTGTATAACCGGCACGTTCGTTCATCCTCAGGGTCTTCAGTTCTGAGGTCTTCGTGTCGATGGTCATCACAAACGAACTGAACAGCATGCGCTTGGCGGCTTTCTTGCTCTCGGCCTGTGGGGTGATGGTCAGCGTCAGGGTGTTACCCTGCTTCGTGGTCTGCAGGTCAGCAAACTTCGACAGGTCTTTGCTGCCACCGGCCATGATACTCTCAAAGACGGCCTGGAAGGTGACGAACTGACTGTTCTTCTGACTGCTCGTGGTGTGCTTCTTGCCTTTCACGGTCATGGTGAACACGTCGCCCTGCATCAGCAACTGGTCCTTGCCGCCTTCCATGGTGATGCTCACCTCCGAGGGGGCTTTCATCTCCAGCGTTCCTTTCGTCACCTGGTCTTGGGCCACGGCGTTCTTGTGGGTGGTCTTCGTGGCTACAGCCGTCACATGCTTGTGGTTCTTGTATTTGGCCACGGCCTTCTGGAAGTCTGCCTGCTGGGCGAATCCTGCCATCAGGTGGCAGAGGAATGTTATCAGTATAATACTCTTTTTCATCTTTTTACTCTCCTTTTCTTATATTAATGATTTAATATTGCTTTCATCTTCGATGGCCCCAAGACCTCACTGCAGGTCAACAGGGCGGTCATACTTACTCCTTCCAGTCCGTGTAGCATCAGGTTCTGTCCTGTCAGCAACAGGTTGGAGATGGGGGTTCGTGGCGACAGCATGGTCACCACGAGGTTCCGGCAGTCTTTCCTGACACCGTAGGCTGAGCCCTGGGGTGTCAGTGTATAGTCGCGATAGGTCAGGGGCGTACTGGTATAGTAGGTCTCTGTCATCGCCTTCAATCCGGGTATCACGGTCTCTGCCAGTTCGATACAGGCTTCTGCCATCGCCTGTTTCATGGCCTGGTAGTCTTCTCCCCGGCGTCCTACCTTGGTGTCGGCCCACTGCTGGCACTGTTGCCAGTCCATGGGGGTCAACAGGTCTATCTGCTGGGCATAGGTGCCGTTCTCCGGCACTCTGCAACTGATCATCACCCCACCGGCCTTCTGGGGCTGTCGCTCCTCAGGGAACGTCCATACGTTGGCCTGCTCATACACGAACTTGTTGTGGTTGAAGTAGGGCAGGGCATTGGGTTTCAGGATGAGACTGGTGGTAAATGCCCCTCCGGTGTTCTCCATCATGTTCATCCGTGTGCGATAGATGCGTTTCAGCTTCTCCGACTGTTGGATCATCGCAAAGGTCTGGGCGGGGTGGATATCACTGATAAACAGGTCTCCCTCGTAGGTCTCGCCGTTCTTACAACGGGCAGCCGTTATCTGGCCGTCTTGCTCGATGAGTTCTTCGACCTCTGCGTTGCAGACAATCTCACCACCGAACTGTCGGATATCATCGGTCAACGACTTCACGATTAGGTTACCGTCACCTTTCAGGCGCCAACTGCTCTGGATGAAACTGCTGTTGCCATGGGCAAAGGTGAACAGGGGCAGCGATGCTTGCTTCAGTTCCATCTTCAGGGCAGATCCTGAGAGCACGTTGATGAGCAGTTCGTCCTTGAACAGACTGCTCAGGTAGTTGTAGGCGTTGGTGCCGAAGTCTGTGAAGGCCCGGTCGGAACCAAACTCCACGAGATCGGCCTCCTGCAACATCTTCACATATTTAGTGAGCGCGCCTCGCTCTGCTGGGAACCGTTGCGCCAGGTTCTCTACGAAGTGGTCGTAGCCTTCCACATACTTGAAGGTCTCCCCGGCGATGGTCACCTGGTCGAACCCTTCCGGATCGAGGTGCTGCCAGGGCAGCTTCATCAGTCCTAAGTGGTCGAAGATGCGATGGAGTTTCTGGCCTTCACCTAATCCGCCCACATAGTGCAGACCGGTGTCCAGGTGCAGTCCCTTCCTGGGATAGCTCTGGATACAACCGCCTGGTTGTGCCTGGCGCTCCAACACGACCACCTGCCGACCATCTTTGGCCAACAGCCAGGCGCATATCAGTCCGCCCAGTCCACTGCCTGCTACTACCACCTCATACTTCATCGCTTGATGTATTTAAAGAGGAAGGGTTGTAACACGTAGGCGAGGATTACCGCCGACAACAGACCAACCAGCGTACTGAAGCCCACCGACTTGATAGCCGGGTGTACGGCCAGCACCATACTGCTCACCGTCACCACCAAGGTCACGGCACTGAAGAAGATGGCGGTCTTATGATAGGCCAGCTTCTTCTGGTCGGGATCGATCAGACCGTTCATCACGAAGATACTGTAATCGACACCGATACCGAAGATAAAGGTCGAGATGATGATGCTGATGAGGTTGAAACGGATATCAAACAGCACCATGGCACCGAGCACGATCAGCCAACTCAACAGGATGGGCATGAAACCGAGCAGGGTGTGCTTCAGGTTGAAGTGGAAGCTCACGAGCAGCACGATAAACACGAACAGCATCGAGATCCACTGCAGCACGTTGAAGTCCTCACTCATCTTGTTCAGGGTGTCGGTGGTATAATAATAGGTGTCGAGCACGAGCAGGTGTGGATCCTGCGCGATGGCGTCACAGATCTTGATATAGTCACTCTCACTGCTGCGCACGGAGTCATTGGCACAGCGCACAGAGGTGAAACAGAGATAGTCGCCGCCATAGCTCTCTTCCATCATCGTCGATTGGTAGCCGGCAGGTATCAGTCCTGCCCCATACAGCGAGTCGGGCTCATAGTCAGCCTCTGCTGCCTCGAAGAAGGTGTCGAAGGCTGCAGCGTTCAGTCCTGCCTGGGGCGCGGTCTGTGCAATCAACTGTCTCACAGTCGCCAGACGCTCCTGGGTCCAGTAGGCCTTCCAGGCGTCAATTCTCACCTGTTGCTCCTTCATCGGCACGAAGATCTTGTTGGTCGGCGTATAACTCTTCACCAGTCCTAAGGCTTTCAGCGAGTCGAGCTTATGATCGAGCACGGCAAAGTTCTCGATGGCTTCTTCCATCGTCTTACCCTCACTGGCAAAGTACTTCTGTTTGTCGCCTGTATAGGTCTTGTCGCGCAACAGGTTCTCTGAGTATTCGGTCATCTCCTCCAGATAGCCCAGGTTGTGCATGTCGGCATCAAAGCGGGTACCTCCAGTGAAGTAGGCACCGATACAGATGACCATGATGATGACGATCACGGCAATCAGTCCTTTCTTCTGATCGACGGGGTAGGTGTTCAGTTTGTTGATCAAGGCAAACGCCTTCTGGTTCACGTGCTTGTTGCCTTCACCCAACAGTTGGGGCAGGAACAGCAGACTGAACAGGGTGGTGCCTAAGATGGCAAAGGCGGCAAACAGACCGAAGTCCTGCAACAGGTCGGTCTGGATGAAGATAAGACCGGCAAACGAACCGATGGTGGTCAGACAACCCAGCCAGACGGGCTTCACCTGGTCTTTCAACAACTGCTTGACATCACCCACATAGGTGTAATGTGTCAACACGTGGAGCACATAGCTCAGGGCGACACCTAACACCACGCCACCGATGCCTAAGGCCAACAGTGAGAACTGGCCTTTCAACCAGTACATCATCGCTAAGCCGAACAAGGTACCGAAGACGACGGGCAACAACAGCAGGGGGATGGTGTTCCACTGTCTGAAGCAGATGAACAGGAACAACAGCACGAGGACCAAAGCCCCCGTGATGGTGGTCGTCAGGTCATGCTTGATCTGAGTGGAGTTGTAATACCCACTGGCTGGTGTACCGTGGTAGCTGATCTTCACGTCGGGATGAGTCTGCGCAAACTCGCGCATCTCCTCGTTCAATAGTTCGAAGAGGGCTGATCCCTGACCGGTATTGGTCGAAGAGAACTTCGGGGTGATAAAGGCGATACAGACCGTTGAGTCGGGCACGAAGAAATGGCCCTCAATCGTCTGGTATGACCCGCCACCAGCCTTCAACAGGGGCATCAGCTGCTCTGCCAGCACCTGGCGCATGCCAATCGGGTCGAGCTCAATGAGTTCCGGGAACATCTCTCCGAACTCACCTGTCAGGTCCTCATGGTTCTGCTGCATCTGCTTGACCATGTGTTCCTTGGTCAACAGACTGTCGAACCGGGCATACATCGTGGTGTCGATATAGGCAGGGAAGTGGTCTTCCAGATAGGCCACACCATCACTCATCAGGTCATCGGGCAGTCTGTAGAAGACATCCCCGATGACCTGAGTGGTGGAGTCGCGCTGTAACAAGGTATCTACAAAGGCATCACAGGTGGCAGCCAACTGTTCCACGCCCCGTCCTTCAAACAGTAGGAATGTCTTGTCCTTGATCTTCAGGTCGGCAAACGCCAGTTTCGTGCTTCCATCCTCATTCTTCGACGAGGGCATCAGCTTGTTGATGTCTTCCTCCAGGTGTATCTGCATCGCAAAATACCCGAAGAACACAAACACGCTTAGCATCGAGGCCCAAAAGAGTACCCGATGCCCCTTGAAGAATGTCGATATCCTAATAAATACCTCCGTCACAGTTTTCTAATTATTACATTTTTACATTTTTTAATTTTTACATTTTACAAATGCTGTTCAATGTAATCATAGAGGTTATTGAACGTCTGGATCTGATGCAGATCGCTCACAGGGATGGTGATCTTATACGTCATCTGAACGAGGGCGATCAGATCCACCAGGTTGATACTATCGAGCTGCAGTGTCTCCTTCAGCGAAGCCTCAGGGGCGAACTCACTCTCTTCAATCTCAAACTCCTCTGCAAGCATGCTGTTTACCTGCTTAATAATTTCTTCTCTTGTCATACTCTTTATCTAATTAGTTTAATTTTTACATTATTACATTTTTTAATTTTTACATTCTCTTATTGTCACGGACAATAAGAGTGGAGTTTGTTCCTCCAAATCCGAAGCTATTGCTCAGGAAGGTATCAAACTTCGTCTCGACAGTCTCTGGCAGAATGTTGATGCAGGCGGTCTCCTCGTCAGGAGCCTCGAAGTTCACGTTACCGGCGATGAAGCCGTTCTTCATCATCAGCAGTGAGTAGATGATCTCACTGGCACCGGCCATCCACATCTCATGACCCGTCTGACTCTTCGTTGAGGTCACAGGCACCTTGTAGTCACCGAAGATCTGGGCGATGGCCTGAGCCTCTCTGCTGTCACCGATCTTCGTAGAGGTGGCGTGTGCATTCACATAACCGATCTGCTTGATGTCGATGCCACTGTGAGCCAGACAGAGCTCCAGAGAACGGGCAGGACCAGCCACATTCGGCGTGGAGATATGGTCGCCATTACCAGAGAAGCCCCAGCTGACCACCTCGGCGAGGATAGGTGCACCGCGCTTCACGGCATGCTCGTAACTCTCCAGAACGAGGGTTGCAGCACCACCACCAGGCACCAGTCCGTTTCTGTCCTTATCAAACGGACGACTGGCCTTCGTGGGATCATTGTCCTGCTCGCGCAGGGCAAACGACTGGATACCGTCGAACGAGGCCACACCGTACATGTTGGCCTCCTGACCACCACCACAGACCACACAGTCCTGCAGACCGTTCTTGATCAACAGGGTGGCGAGACCTACAGCCTGCGAACCAGAGGCACAGGCGGCAGAAGCCGTCAGGTTGATACCCTTCAGGTGGAACAGACAGGCGAGGTTCATCGTGATGGTCGAGTTCATCGACTGGAAGATGGCACCACTGCCACAGGCAGCCGTACTCTCAAACTGTCTGAACTTATCCAGGGCAATCATCGTGGCCTCGGCCACAGAGTCATTACCATAGATGATACCTACCTCGTGCTGGTCGATATAGTCCAAATCCAACTTCGCATTCTCCAGCGCATCTTTCGTTGCCATATAGGCATACTGCGCTTCCTCCGGCATAAACTGCCTGAAATTGCGGTTCACAAAAGGCTTCAAGTCAGCCTTGGGCACATCAGCACAGAAGGGTGAACGGAATCCCTTGTCCTTCCGCTCCTGACTGAAGATAATGCCACTCTTTCCGTCATACAGCGACTTGGTCACCTCCTCCAGGGTCACCCCCAGACAAGACCAAATCCCCATACCAGTAATAACAACTCTATTCTCCATATATGTTTTTTATCTCGTTTTTATAATTTTTATATTGTCTAATTTTTACATTTTTACATTTTTACATTATTAAATTATTACATTGCGACGTTCCGTCGCCAGCATCTCCTCCGCTTCACGAACTCCGGCTTCAGCGGCTTCCACTGCGACAACTCCCTGACGTTATCCTCCAACTGCGGACCGGTCTCAGCCCATTGGATGCCCATCTTGTTGTAGAGGGGTATCAGGTCGTCGAAGAACATCGCGTTCACACCCAGTCCCTGATAGTCGGGGCGCACGGCGATCAACAGCATCTCCGCACTCTTCTCATGCTTCAGAAAGAGACTCTTCAACAGGTGACACCAGCCGAAGGGCCACAAACGACCTTTGCTTTCTTGTCGTTGAGGATGATGGGAATCATCTTGGTATCCACCACAGGCACATATTTCTTCAGGAAATGGTCGATCTGCTCACTGGAGAGCTCCGAGAATCCGAAGATATGCTCGTAGGCCTGGTTGAACAGCTGGAAGGCCTGATGACCTAACTCACCCATGATCTCCTTCTTACTGAACTTCTCCACGCGCAGACCGATGGCCTCACGGTTATACTGAGCCACACGGGCATACTTGGCAGGCACCGCCTCTGGGATGTTGATGCGGATCTGCAGCCAGTCAACCTCTTTCTCAAACCCTAAGGCCTCCATGTGCTGGGGGTAGTAGGGGGGATTATAGATGGCGGTCATCGAACCGTTCATGTCAAAGTCTTCCACGAGCATCCCTTCCTTGTCGAAGTCGGTCACACCTAACGGACCGTGTATATGCTCCATGCCGTAGCCTTTGCCCCAGGTCTCCACAGCCTCGATGAGGGCGCGCGACACAGCCTGGTCGTCGATAAACTCGATCATCGAGAACCTGACGTTCTTCGTCTGCCACGTCTTGTTGGCCTTGTGGTTTACGATGCCGACGATTCTGCCGACGGCCTTTCCATCTTGATAGGCCACGAATGGCTGGATCTCAGAGAAGGCTAATCCAGGGTTCAACTTCGGGTCGAACAGTCCCTTGATGTCGCTCTCAAAATCAGGTACATACTGCCGACAACCCTGATAGATCCCATCCACCACATGGATGAAATCCTTCAGCGTCTGCCGACTGTTGACTTTCCTGACCTGGATCTCCGCCATCAATCTATCACTTCAAATCCGGTATATGGAATCAGGGCCTTCGGGATGCGGATACCCTGTTCTGTCTGATTGTTCTCTAAGAGGGCGGCAACGATACGTGGCAGAGCCAGTGCCGAACCGTTTAGGGTATGGCAGAGCTCGGTCTTCTTCGTGTCTGCCCGACGATAGCGACACTTCAGACGGTTGGCCTGGTAGGTGTCGAAGTTAGAGACTGATGAAACCTCCAACCAACGGCCCTGGGCCTCTGAATACACCTCGAAGTCGTAGCAGATGGCCGAGGTGAAGCTCTGGTCACCGCCACAGAGCAACAGGATGCGGTAGGGCAGTTCGAGCTTCTTCAACAGACCTTCTACATGGGCAAGCATCTCCTTGTGACTCTCCTTCGAGTGCTCCGGCTTGTCGATACGCACAATCTCGATCTTCGAGAACTCGTGCAGTCGGTTCAGTCCGCGCACATCCTTACCGTATGAACCGGCCTCTCTGCGGAAACACTGGGTGTAAGCGCAGTTCTTGATGGGCAGGTCTTTCTCGTCGAGGATCACGTCGCGGTAGATGTTGGTCACAGGCACCTCGGCGGTGGGGATGAGATAGAAGTCATCCACCTCTGCGTGGTACATCTGACCTTCCTTGTCGGGCAACTGACCAGTGCCATAGCCTGAGGCGGCATTCACCACCGTCGGCGGCATGATCTCTGTATAGCCGGCCTTTCTCGCCTCGTCGAGGAAGAAGTTGATGAGGGCACGCTGCAACTGGGCGCCCTTGCCGATATACACGGGGAAACCGGCACCGGTGATCTTCACACCTAAGTCGAAGTCGATGAGGTTGTACTTCTTGGCGAGCTCCCAGTGGGGCAGGGGATTGGCGATACCCAGCGAGGGGTTCACGTCCCAGTTGCCGACGGTGTCACTGCCGGTACATTCCTTCAGGTTCGACTTCACCACGTGGTTGTCTTCGGCACAACTGCCCTCAGGCACCTCGTCGTAAGGGATGTTTGGAATCTGACAGAGCAGGGTGGTCATCTCCTCCTGTGCGCTGGCCATCTGGTCTTCCAGGGCCTTCGACTGCTCTTTCAGACTCGCCACCTGCAGTTTGATCTGCTCGGCTTCGTCTTTCTTTCCCTCTTTCATGCATTTGCCGATCTGTCCCGACAGCTGCTTCTGACTGTTCAGGCACTGGTCGAGTTCCTGCTGTGCCTCACGACGCTTCTTATCCACCGCCAACACCTGGTCGATGGCTTCCTTGGCTCCCTTGAAATGCTTCTTTTCAAGGCCCTTTATCACGCGCGCGCTATCTTCGTTGATGAGTTTGAGTGTCAACATACTTGATTTTTGTAGTTTTAAGCAGAAATCCCCCTCTCCTGAGGAGAGAGGGACCCTGTGTTTGTTTGGAATAAGTGTTTTTTTTGACCAATGATCAATTAACTCTCAGCGGGAATCACTGAAACAACGCTCTTATTGAACTTGCCCTTGTGGAAGTTTACGGTACCATCTACGAGAGCGTAGAGGGTGTCGTCCTTACCAATGGCAACGTTGTTACCAGGATTATGCTTCGTACCGCGCTGGCGAACGATGATGTTACCAGCCACGCACTGCTCTCCACCGAAAATCTTAATGCCAAGTCGCTGAGCTGCGCTCTCACGACCGTTCTTAGAACTACCTACACCTTTCTTATGAGCCATTTCTAAGTCCTCCTTGATTAAGCGATTACTGATTTAACTTCAACCTGGGTGAACTGCTCACGATGACCGTTGCGCTTACGAGAGTCCTTGCGACGCTTCATCTTGAAGACGATGACCTTGTCACCCTTCACCAGCGGGTTTACTACTTCACACACTACTTTTGCTCCCTCTACGGTCGGAGCTCCTACCTTCACTGCACCGTCAGCATCTACGAGCAGCACCTTGTCAAATTCAACAGTCTTGCCTTCCTCGGCATCCTTGATGTGGTGCACAAAGAGCTTATTGCCCTGCTCCACCTTGAACTGCTGACCCTGAATCTCTACAATTGCGTACATTTATTTATTATTGTATAAAGGGTTTTTTCCGCGAGGCGGCATATGTCTTATGCACTTCCTTCTGCCCCTACGGACTCTAATCGGGGTGCAAAGGTACGAATTTTCTTTGAGATTTGAGGTTTGAGGTTTGAGTTTTGTGGTTTGTTTAGCAAAGTTTAACAATTCGCCGATGGGCAAAAAATAAAGCGATGACTTTCGCAAGTGATCGCTTCATATCTTCAATAGGTATTAGTTTTCTAAGGTAAAAAGATTGTTTTCAGGATAACGTCTGCAAAGGTACGGCATTTTTTTGATTCCCACAAACTTTTTCTTTACTTTTTTCCTCCCGCCTTCTGTGTGTCCCCACACAAACGCAAATTTTATCAAATGTTAACATAAAATTTGATGAAATCGATTGCATGGAGGTTTGAGGTTTGAGGTTTGAGATTTGAGGTTTGAAGGTCGCGATTAAGCGAGAGCAATCATGCTTGCATGAATTGTCTCCCTCTAGGGCCAGGCCCTTTTAGGGGACAGGTGCTCCATGTTTCCTCGAATAAATTCTCGAAAACATTCCGCACGAGGAGGTCTTTAGAGTATGTAGGATTTTCTGAATCAATATTGAGTCTCGGATTGGCGAAGACAATCTGAGCAACGAAATACGAAATGCTGTCTGAGCAAAGCGAGTTCATTGAGTGATTTGGAAAATCAGACATACGGCCTCCGAGCACAGGACGTTTTCGCGCTCTTTCTTTTGATTCGGTTTTCTTTCTGGCGACAGAAAGAAAATGAATAACCTTTTGCTTCTTTTCGAAAAGAAGTTTGCCCTGCAAAAAAACATTTTGCTTCTTTTTCAAAAGAAGAAAATATTAAATTATAATAAGGTACGCGATACATTATAAACAAATTATGCCATATAATTTTGTTATTTCATTTTTTTATGGTACTTTTGCACCCGAAAAAGAAAAATCGATTTTTTTGAATTATTTTTTTTATGGAACAAAACAATAACACGCCCGTGATGTTGGAAGAAGAGGAGTCCGCTTTCGACATCCAACAATTATGGACCCTCTTTAAGACCAATTGGAAATGGTTTCCCCTTTCCATGGTCATTTGCGTGCTGATAGCAGGCATTTACCTCTGGTTTACCCCCTCGACAGTGACCGTCACTGGTAAGATGGAAATCATCGATAAGTCGAAGAAAAGCAGTGGCGGACTGTCTGCCGGATTGGCAATGCTCAATAGCCTGCCTTTAGGCTTAGGCAGCAGTCTCGGAGGTGCAGCAGGCTCTTTGGGTATCGACGCAGAGAAAGAGATTATCATGTCTAACACCCTCGTGGGCAATGTCGTCAAAGACCTGGGACTTTACACCGAATATCGCCTGAGCAAATGGGGACGTAAAACACTCCTCTACCAGAATAACCCCATCACAGTGACTCTCGATCCGACGCATGTACGCTGGCTCGATGAGGAGTTGCCTCTAACCACCCATCAGTTCCTGCTGACCATCAGTAAGGATGGCAACGGTTATACCGTCGAGACACGTCTGATGGAGAACAAGGAGAAGACCGATCTGCCTGCCCAGACCTTTGCACAGCTGCCTGCCACCATCAAGACCGAGGCTGGTACACTCACGCTGACCGAGAACAAACTGACGGCTAAGCAGGCCAAGGCATTCGAGGGTGACTATACGCTGAAAGTCTCGATTGTCCCGCCTTCCAACAAGGCGAAGGCCTTCATCAAAAAGATGGCTGCAGAACCCCCTTCAAAGAAGGTGATGAATATCATCAGCATCTCGCTCGAGGATGAGAACCTGATGCGTGGTGTCGATTTTGTCAACAGTTTGGTAGCCGCCTACAACCAGCGGGCCAACGATGAGAAAAACGAGGAGGCTATGAAGACCGACGAGTTTGTCAATAAGCGTCTGGCCAAGGTTGATGCAGAACTGGGTTCCAGCGATGCTGCCTGGGAGAACACCAAGAAGAATTTCCAGATAACGACGCCTGAGATTGATGCCGAAGAGGCCCTGACCAAGAAGAGCGCCTATGAGGCTCAGTTGGTGGCTGTTGGCACAGAGCTCCAGCTCCACGACTATCTTAGTGAGTATGTCAACGATCCCGCCAACCTCTATGAGATTATCCCTGCCGGCATCTCTTCAGTTGCCAGTGTCAGTACGAGTGCCGAAGGAGGTGCAAGTGCCGCCTCTTCCAGCGCTTCTGGTTCTGCCGGTACAGCTTCTCTCCTGACGCAGCATAACACGCTGGTCAATCAGCGCAAGGAACTCATGAAGAGCGTCAGCGAGATGTCGCCTCAGTTGCAGCGCGTCACCCAGTCGATCCAGGAACTCCATCCGGTAATTAAGACAGCCCTGAAGCGTGACCGTCAGCAGATTGTGATGCGCCAAAACGCCCTTCAGCGCGAGTTTAGCCGCTATAACGGCCGTATTGGCAGTGCCCCTCAGATGGAGCGCGTGCTCACAGAGATTGGTCGTCAGCGTGAGATCAAACAGGGTGTTTATCTCGTGATGCTGCAGAAGCGCGAGGAGGCAGCTATGGAACTGGCTAACACCACCGATAAAGGTCGGTTGATTGATTCGGTCGAGGGTGATCCCCAGAGTGCGAAGCCTCAGAAGAAAATGGTGCTCCTCGTAGCTCTCTTTCTCGGCGCCCTTCTTCCCATGGGTATCCTCTACCTCCTCCAGATGTTCAAGCAGAAGGTCGATACCCGTCAGGAACTGGAAGCCATCACCCGTCGCCCTGTGCTGGCCGAGATTCCCAGCACCGATAGCAGCGAGGCTATCCGTAACCTCCGCACGAGACTGCTATTGAACCTCAAAGAGGGCCAGAAGACCATCCTCGTCGCATCACAATACGATGCCGACGGCAAGACCTTCATCGCCCAGCACCTCACCGACAGCCTTACGGCCATCGGTAAGAAGGCCCTCCTCATCAATGCCGACCTGCGCTCCTCCAACCTCCAACCTCCAACCTCCAACCTCCGCTCGAGCTCCGCTCGCTTGCTACCGGAGGGACGCAAGAAACCTGCCGCCGATATCTTGGGTGGCGAAGAATTCGCCAAACAAGTGGCCCAGGCCAAGGCGGCAAACGACTTTGTCGTGTTCGACTCCCCGGCCTTAGGCCAGTATGCCGATGCCTACCAGCTCGCTACCTTCGCCGACATGACCCTCTTCGTCGTCAAGGCTGGTCATACCAAAAAGTCCGACATTGAGGCCCTCAACGCCGACACCAAATTGCCTAATGTCATGTACACCATCAATAAATAGATACCCATTATGAAAAGAAATATAATTTTTACATTATTACATTTTTTAATTTTTACATTATTACTCTCTTCTTGTGGCAGCACGAAGAACATTACGTATTTTGAAAACAAAGATCAGGTCGATCTCTCGCTCTCTAAGCATCTGTATGATGCCAAGATTATGCCGAAAGATCTCCTTCAGATCCAGGTGTTCTCGTTGACGCCGGAAGCTTCGGAGCCCTTCAACCTGTTGAAACTCTCAGGATCTGCCTCCACTACGACGACCAGTGGACAGGGTACTATCTACGACTACTTGGTGGATAATGAGGGTAACATCAGCTATCCCGTGATCGGTTCCATTCATCTGGGCGGTCTCACGAAGAAAGAGGCGGAGGAACTGATTCAGTCGAAGATTAAACCTTACCTCGCTGAGACAGAGAATGTGGTGGTCCATGTACGAATGATCAATTATAAGTATGCCGTGCTGGGTGGTGTCAATAAGCCCGGTGTCTTTACCACCCAGAACGAGAAGGTCTCCATCCTCGAGGCCATCGCTCAGGCAGGCGACCTCACCACCTTTGCCTATCGAGACCGTATCTTCCTGATTCGCGAGAATGCCGATGGTCAGAAAGAGTATCATCAGATGAATATCAACGAAGCGAGTATCGTGACTTCGCCGTATTTCTACCTCCAGCAGAACGACGTGATCTATGTGGAGCCGCGTAAGACGGAGGCGCGTAATGCCTTTATCTCGGCGAATACGGGCATCTGGTTCTCAATCACGAGTTCCCTCATGTCGATTGCGACGTTCATCCTCGCCATCACAAAATAATCTCCCTAAAATTAAAAAAGCTCGCTAATTAGCGAGCTTTTGTTTTTTCCAATAGTTCTTTGCAGAGCGCTTTGAGTTTACTCGAATCCTTAAGTCGGTCGATGGCATTTCGAAGGCGGGATTCGGCTTCGGGAACGCCCTCATCCAGTTTCACCGCTGCCAGATACATCGGTAAGGCCAGTTCCGCCTCGGTGGCAGCTGTATAACCCTTGAACTTTTTCAGTCGTTCCCTACACCGTCTGAGTTCCGACAATAAGAGATAATACTCATTCTCCTGCTGATATTTGTCTGGAATTTCAAACAGCAAGCGCTGCGCGATCTCCAGCAATAGCTTTTTATCCTTGTCGATATCCTTCGAAGGCTTTTCGTTGAAAGCCGAGTTTGAAGGCTGCACAATCTCCGGTGTAATCTCCACGGCAGCGACGAGTAGTCCCGGAATCTGCACCACCAGGTGTTTGTTCCGCTTCCCCTTGATGCGCATGATCACGCCTTCGCGGCCGTCATACAAGCCCCCTTTAATACGGATCTTATCCCCTTGTTGGAGCGAGATCTCCTCAGGCCGGAAGTACGTTACATGTTCCTCGCGGTGCTCCGTGATGGCGATAAAGTCCTCCATCGCCTTCGTCGGGACCGTCAGGTAATCTTCCTTATTGGAGAATGTCGATTTCCGGATGAACAGCATGAACTGTGCCTGTTGGATATAGGTTTTGATCTCCTCGAGCGTTCCTTTTACAAACAATAGTCTGCTCAATGCCGGTACCAGCGCTCTGTATTTCTGCCCCTTCTTGGTCTTCACCACATAACTCAGTGGTACGAAGGCCTCCAGTCCATACATTCTGGCATCATCCCTGACCTTCAGTTCTTTCTGAGGGCTCATGCATCCGATCGAGTACCATTTCTGTTCCTCAATGATTTCTTCTTTCTCTTCCATACAGTTTGCAAAAGTACAAATAAAAGAGAAATATTCCAAATTTCTTCGTACTTTTTCGGAGGGATTCCTCCAAGCCCCCTTTTACACGAGGGTAACTCTCCCACTAGGGCCAGGCCCTTTTAGGGGATTTTCCCAAAACTCACCCTCTAGGGTCAGGCCCTTTTAGGAGGTCGCTCGCTCAAAACTCCTAAAAGGGCCTGGCCCCAGAAGGAGAAAAATCGAGGGAGCCCGTATGAGAGCTCCCTCAAGGTTAACATTGTTTTCCATAGTACCCTTCTCATGCTGTTGATCAGGGGATTATCGTTCGGAATTCAGTTTTTCATAGGTGCCCATTGTCCTTAATAGCTTCCGCCTAAGGCATTAGGACACAATTATAATATCTTTTTGCTCTCTGGGGCCAGGTCTTTTTAGGGGATTTTGCTGCTCGACCTCCTAAAAGGGCCTGGCCCCAGAGGTTAGTTTTTGGACCTGGCCCTAGCGTGCGAGATGATGTATCGGCTGATGTTGGTGAGATAGTAGAGCTGGTTGATACCGGCTCCGAAATCCAGTGCTGCCAGAATGATTTCATTACGTTTGTTTTTGGGATATGATTGTAGGTCTTTCGGGTCTTCCAGATTGTATGCGGATTTAAGGAAATCGACGACTGCTTCGACTGGCGCTATGCCCCGGTATCTGTCGAATTCAAGGACTTGTTGGGCTTTGGACAAAGGCGTGTTGACCTGTTCTGACAGTTCTTCAAGCGGGATTCTTCCAAGAACGGTGGATACTGCGCAAATGGCGGGCGTCTGATAGTGGGATTTTGTGAACTCGTGCCAACTGCTCCATGAGTAATCCTCAACGCGCCGGCATAGATTTCCTGCTATCGGATTTTGGTGAATATATCGGATGAGTGTCAGGAAATAGGAGTATGTGTCGACTGGCTCGCTCTTGAATCTGTCTTGGAATAGGTGACCGAAATGATCGTATTTGCTGTTATAGTACATCGCATACCGTGATGCGATCTGTTTGACGATCCTCGGGAGCTTTTCCTCCGTTTCCTGGATGAGCAGGTGGACATGGTTGGGCATGAGACAATAGGAATAGAAGGTGCAGCGCGGGGGTAAAGGGCGTTTCAACTCGTCTTTTGGGGAGACCAAGTCGTGAAGGATGAAGATAAACTTGCTGTAGTCATCCTCGTCTTCGAAGATATGTTGGCGGTTTACGCCTCTGAGCATCACGTGGTAGATGCCGGTTTGACTTTGCTGTCTGGGTTGTCTTGTCATTATAGTTTTAGGGTTAACAATTACACCGGTGCAAAGGTAAGAAGTATTTCTGGAACCGCCAAACTTTTTTTCGGCTTTTTTTAGTTCTGGGGCCAGGCCCCGATGTCAAGTATCTTTGATACTTAATTTTGGGGCCTGGCCCCAGTAGGGGATGAGACCTGGTTCTTGCGGTTAAGTATTTCCGAAAACTCACCTCTGGGGCCAGGCCCTTTTAGGAGGTCAAGCAGTAAAATCTCCTAAAAAGACCTGGCCCCAGTAGGGGATAGCGGGTGAAAACCTCCTAAAAGGGCCTGGCCCTAGAGGGAGAAAAACACATTTCTTTCTTTTTTATTTGGAACTTTAATTTATAAATCGTATATTTGCAGCGACAAATAGGTAATCGATGACAAACAAGAACAAATCTGTACTGAATCAAATACGTCATGTAGCAAAAGAAACCGCGCCCCAAGGTAGTATGGTATTTCTTTTTGGTTCTCGTGCTCGAGGCGAAGCCAAGAAAGGCTCCGACTGGGATATTCTAATTGTATTACCTAAGCAGAAATTGCAACAGTCAGACTACGATCAAGTAAGTTATCCTTTAGTAGAACTTGGTTGGATTCTGGGAGAACAGATTAATCCCATTCTTTATACTAAGCAGGAATGGGAGGCAAACAGTATTACCCCATTTTACGACAATGTCCAGCGAGACGCCATCAGTTTGTTATAATTATGGATGCACCGTTACTCATAAAATTACAAACAGAGAAAGCAGAACGATTCCTTGCTGAGGGCGACGATATGGTTCATCAACAACGATGGGACATGGCTGCTAATCGGTTCTACTATGCATGTTATCATATGGTGCATGCTGTGTTTATCACTCATGGAATAGTTACAAAGAGTCATGATGGCACACTCACGGAACTTGGCAAAAACTTTATTCTAACAGGGCTTCTAGACAAGAAATATGGGCGTTTCTATGCAAGAATGATACAGTTGCGCATCAAGGCAGACTATAATAGTGTGGCTGAAGTATCAGCCGATGAAGTACTTGAGATGGCTCCTTTATCACATGATTTTGTAGACAGTTTGCGCCAACTTCTCCCCAGCGATAAGTAATCCCCGCTCGAATTCTCCCTCTAGGGCCAGGCCCTTTTAGGAGGTCAAGCAGCAAAATCCCCTAAAAAGACCTGGCCCCAGTAGGAGATGACTAAAGATCGATGATATGATGCAAGAGAACAATCAGATGAATTCTAAAGACCAGAGACAGAGGCGGTTGAACATCTACGAAGAGGCAAACCGCTGTTTGTTGTGCATGGATGCACCGTGTACGAAGGCCTGCCAGCATGGCGATCCTGCACGTGCCATCCGCGCTATCCGTTTCGACAATCACAAGTTGGCCCTGCAGTGGGTGAAAGATTGCACGGACGACGACCTTGAGCGCGCCGAACAGGCTTGCATTCACTATAACTGGCCTATCCGTATCAGCGAGATGCTCCATGCTGTCCACCACGACGATGTGATCACAGAGCCATTGAGTCGTGACGGTCAGATTGCCCATGCGCCCTCGCTGGCCATCGACTTCTGCGGCATCCGCTGCGAGAACCCGTTCTTCCTGGCATCTTCGGCTGTGTGTACCAACTACGACATGGTGTCGCGAGCCTTTGAGGCAGGGTGGGGCGGTGTGTTCTACAAGACCATCTGCATGCAGGAGATCCGTGAGGTGTCGCCCCGTTTCGATGCGATGCACAGCCATGCCACACATGGCGATTTCTACGGTTTCCGTAATATGGAGCAGTTGAGCGAACTGCCTGTAGATGAGGACTTTGACATCCTTCACAGGCTGAAGCAGACCTATCCGACGAAGATTGTGGTGGCCTCGATAATGGGACAGACCGACGAGGAGTGGATGGCACTGGCCAAGAAGGCCGAGGTGGCAGGGTGCGATGCGGTAGAGCTGAACTTCTCATGTCCTCAGATGAAATACGCCGGCATGGGCAGCGACGTGGGCCAGCTACCTGAGCTGGTGAAACGCTACACCGCATGCGTGCGACAGAGCATCGGCATCCCGGTCATTGTGAAGATGACGCCCAACATCACACACATGACGGAGCCCGCAGCCGCCTGTCTGGAAGCAGGAGCCAGTGCGCTGTCAGCCATCAACACCATCAAGTCGGTGACCATGGAGCCGGATGCTGACGTGGCAGGTCACCTGACCATATCGGGCTATTCCGGACGCGCCGTGCGACCTATCGCCATGCGTTTCGTGCTGGAGTTGGCTCAGATGGCCGATCGTCCCGTGTTGAGTGGTGTCGGCGGCATTGAGACCTGGCGCGACGCTCTGGAGTTTATCCAGTTAGGTTGTCGCAATGTGCAGGTCTGTACAGCCGTCATGCAGTATGGCTATCGCATCATCGACGACATGAAACTGGGGCTGCAGCGCTATATGATTAAACGAGGTGTCACGTCGCTGGACGAACTGGTGGGCGAGCGCTTGCCGAAGTTCAGGAAGCCCGATTCGCTGGATCGCGACACCATCATCTATCCGAAGTTAGACAAGAACGTGTGTGTCGGCTGTGGTCGTTGCGCCGTGTCGTGTAGCGATGGCGGCCATCAGGCTATCGAGTTTGATACCGTCAGTCGCATGCCGCGTCTGGTGGGGAGCAAGTGCGTGGGGTGTCACCTCTGTCGTCTCGTCTGTCCTTCTGGCGCTATCGGCGTGACGAAGCGTGTCAAGAAACGCTGATTTTCTCCCTCTGGGGCCAGGCCCTTTTAGGAGGTGAGACCTGGCCCTTGCGGGACAGCGGACGAAAAACCTCCTAAAAGGGCCTGGCCCCAGAGGGAGAAAAAGAGGGATGACTAAATCGTCATCCCTCGCTCTTTTAAAAAACCGCTGTCTCATTCTAGTAGAACTTAGAAGTTTTCGAATTCAGTTCCGAAACCTCTGCCTTCACATCGAAGCAAGGACACTTCTTCGTAACCCCCGGAAAGTCACAGTGTCCGAGAATCTCGGCATTCGGATAGTCCCCCTTCAACTCCTTCAGAAGATACCAGAGCGCAGCCTTCTGCTCCGGCGTACGCGTGTCTGCCTCACGCCCCTGTTCATCGAGGCCCCCGATGTAGCAGACGCCAATGGCGTGCTCGTTATACCCGACGACATGAGCACCCGCATACTCCTCCGGACGACCCTCCTGGATCTCCCCGTTCTGACGGATGATCCAGTGGTAGCCGACCATCGCCCAGCCCTTTCCACGATGACACCGGTCCACATCCTCGACCGTCCAGTCCTGCCAGGGGAGGGTCGCACTGCAGTGCACCACGATATACCTGACATCCTTCATTGGTTTCATCTTCATCGCATCATCATTTAGAAGCAGAACCACTCGGGCGCACAACTCTGCACAGCGAGGGCACCGAGAATACTCGTGATCACAGTGGCGGTGAACTTCAGCACCTTGGCAACAGTCCTCCAATTTACTTTAATCATACTCCGTTAATAATTGGGTCCTTACAAATTATCATTCCGATTTAAGGCTCCTCATTACCGCCCTGGTTAGGTTTGCCGCCCTCATCGTCCGTGCCGGTATTGCCACCCGATCCCTGGTTCGTGCCAGTGCCCTGAGCGTCGTCTCCGGTAGTCGAAGTCGTGAGTTTCCCGTTGATGAACTGCGCACGCTTCAGCGTCGCCTCGAGGTTGAGCGATTTCGACATCAGCTCACCGGTAGCACGCGCCTTCAGCTTCACGCCCTCGACGTTCTTAGCCACAGAGAAGTCCTCCTCCGAGTCGGCAGCCACCTTGTTCTTGATGCCGAGCGAGAAGATGGCGAGGTCGTCGATCTTCACGTTCTTACCCTCGAGCAGCAGCTCCTTGATACAGTTGATCATGTCGGTCAGCAGGCCCTTGATCACGCCCTTCGAGTAGGGGCTGTTGTGGTTCGACATGTGCTCAGCCAGTCCGTCGAGGTCGATGGTCTCCTCCACCACGTTCTTAGCGAACCACTTACCGAATGCCTTTGAAGACACAATCTTGATTTGTTTCAGAATAAATCTTACCATTTTTTTTGAAATTTTGTAGTTTGTAAACGATGAGAGTTCCCTGGCTGCTACCGCGGATTTGCCGCCATTTTCCCCTCCAAAAGGGTCTTTCCCTTTCTGCATACAAAGTTACAACATTTCAAAACGCCACTGACCGACTTTGGCAGACAGTGGCAGACTTTCTCAAAAAAACACTTTTTTTCCCTTTTTATTTGGAACTTTAAGTTTTAAATCGTATCTTTGCCCCGCAAAAATGAAAAAGATTGTAAGGCTATGGCAACAATATCATTAGAAAAATCCTTGCTTAGTGAATTGAGTCACATCATGGGAGATGATGATTTGATGGCACAAACCATCAAATTCTTGCGTTCTATTCGGCGAAAGTCTAAAGATACAGAAGACGGGTGGGAGTATGTCCCTAATGCAGAGACTCGAGCTGCCATTGAAGAATGTGAGAGTGGTTCCGATCTTGAAGCACTCGACATTACCAATTTCAAGGACTACGTTAAAAGTCTCTGAATCAGATGGAACAGAAGCCTAATTACGAATACACACTCAAACAGTCCTCTCAGTTCAAGAAAGACTTGAAATCCGTGAAGTTTGATGAACACAAACTTGATGAACTTCAAAAAGTACTTGAATGTCTTGGTCGTACAGGTCTAGTACCGGCCGAATATCTTCCTCATCCTTTAAAGGGACAGTATAAAAACTGTATGGAGTGCCATATTGAGGATGACTTCCTCCTCATTTGGAAAGATCCTGAACAGAAAGTAATTCGTCTTGTGCGTTTGGGTTCCCATTCCAAACTCTTTGACAAGCAAAGGAAACATAGATAATCCCCGCTCAAATTCTCCCTCTGGGGCCAGGCCCTTTTAGGAGGTTTTTCGCCCGCTGTCCCGCAAGGGCCAGGTCTCACCTCCTAAAAGGGCCTGGCCCTAGAGGGAGGGAGGAAGATCGATGCAGTAATCCTCACAGATGTATCGGACAGCCTGAGGCGGCAGCTTCTGCGCCTTGGGCGAAACCCCCATGGCATTGAGGACCTGCCTCTTGGTCGCCAGATAGCGAGTGAAGGTACGAGGACTGACATTGGCCAGACGGGCCAGTTCCGCTTTACTGATAAAGCGATAACGATCATAGTTGTGACTCATAAAAAAGTAAGTTGAAAAAAATATTTTGCAAGTTGAAAAATTCCCTCTTTCAATCAGTTTGACAGACCGTTTCAAGATAAAAGTCGGCAAGGTCGATCTTCCGGCGTTTCTGCTCCTGCGTCGCACAACGCTCCAGCAAGTCGCTGACACAGATTTTCGGACACCCCTCCCACCAAAGTTGGCGGTTCACCTCAGCAGCCGCATCCGTCCAACGTTTAAAAGCGATACCGTCTGGATCGGTGTCTGGAAACAAGATCACTTCGCACCCACGCAAAGGCCGGAACTTCTCGGGTTGCGTTTCACCGAGACCACCAGTGGCGAGCCAGAGATACTGAGGATACATCTCAGAAAGGATGACAGCCGTCTTCTCCGCCTCGACAACTGCACATCGGGGCCTGGCCCCAGAGGTGAGTTTTTGGGAAAACCTCCTAAAAGGGCCTGGCCCCAGAGGTGAGTTTGAGGGTAGGAGGTGGAGGCCGAAGAGGGTGTGAGAGCAGGGTGGATTGTCTGGAAAACGGTGACGCTTCTGCAGCAAGTAGCTGACCCACGTCGGCTTATGCTCCTTGTCACGATGACAGTCGTCACGGTAATACATGATCTTGCCATTATGGATACGTTCCTCATGGTCGATCTGCCAGAAGATGACACCACGGCTCTTCGAGGCCCCCAGACGATAGCGCCGGGCAGCATGCTCCATCTGCTTCTGCGTGAGAATCCCGCAAGCAACCAGTGCGTCACAGAAAGTCGAGTCGGTAGAGAGCGCCCGTTTCCACATGGGAGCACATACCACCAGGCGGTCTTCGAACAGTTCGACCTTCAGGCCGAGACTTTCTCCAACAGAGCGGAATGAATTTTTGAAGAAATTCATAATTTAAAAATTTAAAAATTAAAATTTAAATTTAATTTGCCCCTCTAAAGGGGCAAATAATTAATTAAATTAAATTTATAAATTAAAACGGGAGGCTGCCGGTCAGAAGTTCCAGATACGAGTCGCCCGTCTGCGGATGCTTCACAGAGCGCACGATCTTCTGCTGTTCAGCCTTTTCGACCAGTTGATAGTAGAGCTTCGGATGTGCGATATGACTCAGTTTGAGGGCTGCAGCCATCACATGTCCGAAAGGGCGTGACTCCCTGCCTTCAAACGCATCCTCGAAGAGCGTCTTCAGATCCCACTCATAGCTGTCGCTGCCTTCTGGGCGCAGGATATACTTCTGGTTCAGCGCTTCCCACTTCGTCTCAGGCGTGACCGTCTGCTGAGGTTTGCTGACCCATCGGCCACTCTCATCACGCGGCTGCTCATACGCGTCGTCACACTGCTGAGGCAGTCCGTCGTTGTCGAGTCGGTAGAACATCTTCTTGCGGATGCGATGCTTACGACTCAGTGCATGCTTCACCTTGAAGGTGTCGCTGTCCTCGATATACTCACACTGGAACACCTCGAAGGCCTTGTTGGTCAGTTCAGTACCGATCGACCCGCGCATCTTGTGGTCGGCCTCACTCTTGTTCTGATGGAGCACGTTCACGATGCAGCAGTTATTGTTCTGAGCGAGTGCCATCAGTTGTTCGAGCAGCATGGTGGCCTGTACAGCGTCATTGATGTCGGGCACCAGGTCCTTGATACCGTCGATGATCACTAAGTCGGGCTTCACCTTCGTGATGGCCACCTGTATCAGTTGCCGCCGTGTCTCATACCCCATCCCGCGCAGGTTGAAGGCATAGAACTGGCTCTCGTTGATGTCACTGAGCCCTGCCAGCGGCATGATACGGTTGATCTCGATATCCTGCGTCGATTGCTTGCTCTGTTCGGTGTCAATCCAGACCACGCGCAGGGGTGTTTCGCTCACGCGCTCCAGCGTCAGTATCTGCGCATGCTTGTCACCATCAGCGCCCACCTCCTCCTGAGCCGATGCCACTCTCATGGTGCAGGCCATGAGAATACTCAGGAAGAGCGTTTTCCCACTCTTCGCCTTACCGCAGCAGGCTGTCAGTTCGCCCCGATAGAAACAGGGCATTCCATACATCGTGAACAAGTGCTCCATGGGGTTCAGCGCTGTCATGGGCGTCACTCTGTTCTCGAACAGCATATCCTCTGGTTTTACAGGCTGCGAACAGCTAAGCTTCCTCGTCTGAGAAAGCTCCATTTCGATAGGATCATTTTTCATAAGATGTCAGATTTTATTCTTCAGGATCTTCGATATTCTGATTATTAAAGTCATCAAGATGACGGTCGGAATAGTCATAGATACGACCGCCCAGATCGGCGCAAGCTTTCACGAACTTCTCCCTGTCCATTTGGTAGGAATAGTTAGCGATGATACGCATCAGGATACTGAGGGTAGTGTCGTGAAGATGCGTCATAGAGAGGTTTCTCCAACCGATGCCGAGATCTTCATTCAGATAAGTAACAAGCCTCTTCTTGGTGCGAATAGCTACTAACAGCTCTAGGTAGAGCTTACTTGTGAAACCAGGTTTCAGTTCACGACCATTCGGTCTCTTTTGTTTTTGTTTTGCCATGAATGATAATTTAAAAAATTTGGTGAATAAATACTTGCTCAATTTCTTGTAGCAAGCAAAGGTAGATATATTCGCTATGACAAAACCGACACCTAGTTGTAGGGAAATGGGAGAATTGGTAGCAAATAGTCTGAAAATTAACGATAATTAAGACATTCTTCACTATTGGGCTGTAAGGTACGATAAAGATTCCGAACCGCCAAGACTTTTTCAATTTATTTTCAAAAGCGGACAAATTTAAGTGTTTTTATTTGTTTATTTGGATTTAAATTGTTATCTTTGCTGAAAAATTGTGGAACCGGTTCTCTAAAGTTTCATGGTTTTTGTCTAAAATTGAGTATAGAATCATCCCTAATGGTCTGACTATCAATTTGATATACATGGCTATAAGGAGAAGATTTTGTGCATGAGTAGAAAAATTTGGTTTAAAATGCGATAAGTTTCAAAACTTTTTCGTATCTTTGCCCACGATATTAAGGACAGGAGTTAAAGAGATGATTACAACAATACCTCCACAGAGTAATGAGATGAGCACAGTAGATGCACTGTGGGTCCTCATTCAAGGACAGACAAAAGCTGTTCGCAAGGCACTTATAGAGCGTCTTTTAGCCGAACAGGATAAGACCAAAGCCCAGAAGGCGATGGTTAAAGATAGTTTGACGAGAGCATTTGATGAACTTCATTCAGGTAAAGTTCATCATGACGCACGCAAACTTTTTACTGAGTAGGTGTAATGAAAGTAACTTTTGATTATCTTGATGAATTTCAGCGAGGGGCTAAGGCTCTACGCAAGAAATATCCGTCATTCGAAGATGATTACAATACTTTTCTTGATGAGTTAGAACAGAATCCATTTTCTGGCGAATCATTAGGTAAACATACATATAAAAATCGTATGGCAATCGCCTCCAAAGGCAAAGGTAAGAGTGGGGGTGCCCGTGTTATAACTTACAACTTGCAACAGCAGAGTGAAGATGAGGTTACTATTACGTTGATGACTATCTATGATAAATCTGATATTTCAAACGTCTCCGATGCCTATCTCCGCAGCCTTGTCAAAGAGGTAGAAGGGAAATAGAGTTTTATATGGATCATTACTTGCAGAAGAAACGGGGTTGTCAACGATAAGGAGTCGGTGCCCGCTGTTCAATACTTGGATAGAGCGAATAGAAGAAGTGTGTAATTCCTGAAAACAAGAACAATCCAATTTTTTAGGAAGCCTCCTCCCCCCGGCAGAGATGCTGGTTCTCGCTCGGCTCTGCCGCTCATTCGAGTTTACGAGTCTTGAGAAGGCTTATGGCAAACAGGGGTTGGATGCTTGAGTAGATAATTTCGACTTAAAAATATGAATACTCAGAGTCTGGTCGATCATCTGTCTCAGATAGAGTTCGAAGATACTGAAACGATGAGCATAGTAGAAGCTCGTGAGATGACACTAGATGCTGTGAGGGAGGAATACGCTAGGTTATGACTCGCTTATACCTTCTCTTTTCAAAGAAGGTCTTAAGGATTACCTTATGATTGCTTAGAACCTTAGACCTCCAAGCTTTCCCAGCTAATGTGAACTTCCGCATAACAGCCTGACAGTCAATGTAAAACGGAAACACCGTTTCCAGAGTCATCAGACATTCATCAGACATCCGGGAAATTGAGCCTTTTCCGGCCTTTTCACTACAAAAATAGCAAAAAAAGGGTATTCCTGCAATACCTTTAAGAATATTTCATACATAAGTATAAACAAACGTTAAACACCTGGTTGCAGAAAAACGGCATAATTCTTACGCGTATGGAATTAAATGCTTATTTTTGCAAACGATAAGTCAAGATAGGAGAAACGAATTATGGCATCAGACAAGACACAATACATAGTGGCGCTCATAGCCGAGTTCGCGGCTCATCATAGGCTGACGACGGTGCAGGCAGCACAATATTTGGGCAGTTACAAGGCACTTGAACTATATGATAGGCTGTATGGTTATCTGCATACGCAGTCGTTTGCTTCTAACGTCCGTGACCTTTCAGCCTATTGCCGCAGAATGGGAGGTACGCTATGATTTCCCAATATTCAGAATGAACTTTCCGATTAAGTGAGGGCAGAGCCAAGCTTGTTTGAGCTATGCCGAGCGTGAGGAAAGTCAACGAAGTTAATTAAACGGCATTCCTAACTTGGTGTAACTTGAAACCTGCATCTTGAACGCCGAAGGGGTCGCGAGCGAAAAGCGAGAAGGTTTAGCTCGACGGCCCGAAGGGGAAAGTCAACGAAGTGGCAAACTTGGCTCGTAGAGCCCGCTCCAGGCACAGGTTCCCTATGGTCGCCAGAGCCTTCCGCTAAGGAAGCGGTATCAGCCCGTGGCTCCGTAAATTCCGCCACCGGCTGGATTATCTAAGCGGCGAAGCCGCACTTACATGAGTAATAATATCTTTAGCATTAATAAATGAATCATAGAGTAAATGAAACCCAATTTTGGGCTGAGGGCAGTGGCCTTCTGCCTATACGTCTGTCGCCTGTAAGCAACAAGGCGCAGTATATCATGTTGGATGGCGGACTTTATGATTTCTGCCTTGATTTGACAGGAGAGGAGGCAGATGCTCCCAAATTCTACTCAGCGGCATGGTCTTCTGATGTCAAGAACTATATCATGGTCCGTGACGAGAAGGCTACGGTTTATAACTGGAGCCGCCAGAAACCCGAGTCTGTTGCTTTGAACGTGTTGCAGGACAAGTTTCAGGCGTTCCTTAAGATTCTGAACTCAACCAGTTACCGTACATCCGACGATGTCACCCCATTCATATTAGGCCTATTTGCGCAACTGCGCAACCTTACTCTAGAAAGCCGTGAACCCGTTGAGGCACTCAATTTGTTGTTCAAACTGCTGATTTCTTTAGAAGAGGGAGATTTGTCGCAAGCCACTTGCGATAGATGGAAAATCGTTAATGTAGTGGAACCAGTTGGATTTGATGCTCTGCGGGAGTCTATACGTCATGGTGTCCGCCAGATTAAACCCGATTTGGATTATATTCTACGTCATGGCTCTGGTCCTTTGTTCGAGACAGCACATCGTGAGGCTCTATACTTTGACCCGCAGTTCAATCTGTTTGGTGAGATTTCCTCCCGTTTAGGCTATGCATCACAACCCAAATATACTGGAGTTCATTACACACCGCGTTATCTGGTGCGCAGCATTGTTGAGAACGCTTTGAAGGGTATGGAACTAAACAGACCTTCTTTGACTGTACTAGACCCTGCATGTGGGTCGGGAGCATTCTTGCAGGAGGTTTTGAAGCAACTTCGCGAGAAGGATTATCCCGGACAGATCCATCTTAAGGGCTTTGATATATCACCGATGGCTGAGCAGACGGCCAAGTTCCTGTTGAATTATGAGAACCGTCACCAATGGAACAACCGGATTACGGTTGACATCCGACAGCAGGATTCATTGGTAGTGGACTGGGGAGAAAATGACCTCATTCTGATGAACCCTCCGTTCGTCTCTTCTGAACTTATCAAGGATGCTGACACAAAACAACGTGTCAATGACTTGTTGGCTGATCTTCAGATGAAGAAGCGTCCCAATATGGCTGCCGCTTTTTTCTACCGCGCCATGCAGTCGCTGAAAGCCGACGGAGTTTTGGGTGCAGTACTTCCGTCATCCATATTCCTGCAGGATCAGTACCAGCCACTTCGCAATGCAGCCCGTGAGATGATGAAACTTGAAACCGTAGCTCAGTTAGGCAACTTTGTGTTCAGCGAGGCCTTGGCAGATACCAGCTTTCTCCTGGCCCGCAAGCATAACGCTGCTGCTTATGTGCCTCTAAATATCTGGTGCAGCAAACGTGAGCAGAGTGCTTTTGAAGCTATGCGTGGATGGCGCAAAATGCAATACGACAATGCGCCGCAGCGAATTAATGAGTATTTCAACATCTACACACCTTCTCATTTTCCTATTGTGAAGGATTCATGGAAAGTGTTGCCGCAGGCTGATGATTTCTTTATTCAAAAAATTGCGGAGCGTGAACTCTGTGGCGATCTGAAACCTATATCCGGAATATTCAATGTGCGCCAGGGAGTTATTAAAGGCAATCGCAATCTGTTTGAGATAGATAAATCTGATTATGAGGGCCTTTCAAAGGCAGAGAAGCGCCTTTATCGCCCACTTGCTTCTTCCCAGACCATTGACTATGGTCATGTGAATGAGGGTAGTTATCTGTGGTATCCCTATTCTAAGGAAGGGCTAATAATTCAATCAGAGCAGGAACTGCAGCAATATGAGCAGTCTTTTCGATGGCTTTCTCCACACAGAGAAGTCTTGGCTAGAGAATATATCAACAACTGGTGGGAATTAACTCGCCCGCGTGTCGAACTTTTCAGCAGCAAGGAATCATTCTTGTGTTCAAAGCGTAATGGTGATATTCATTGCTTTGCAATAGCTCCTGTGGGGTACATTGTTGAGGAAGGAAATGTGTTCCTGTTCAAGAACGAAAAGTATTGCGAAGAAGACAAGTATTTCTATTTGGCTTTTTTCTCTAGCTCGGTATTTCACAGACTGTTAAGTGTTTATGCCCGTCCGTTGAAAGCTGGATTTGACTTGGGTAAGGTACAAATCAAGGATATACCTGTTGTGGATGTGGCTCAACCTGGAATTCGTGAAACAGAGGAGTACCGACAGCTTGTAAACTACGGCAAAGAGTATGCCGAGGGCTATAAAGGCCGTCGTGATTATTTTGAAAAGTATGTTTTAGCTTTCTTCTAAAAGCATGGCTAAGAAAACGATGCAGTCACAAATTGAGGAGCAACTCAATGGGCGCTTCTGCAAGGAGGTTAATGCTCACTTTACCTTTGTTCCAGGGCGCATTGTTAGCCAAGGTAGCGTGGATGCCATCAATAGCTATGATAACGACCGTGAGGAGGTGAAGGTTACACCGTGGTTCGATGACTATTATTACTATATCAAGATAACCATTGAACCCGATGTCAAAAAGAGTATGAAACCCTTTGTCTCCGTATCATTCTTCCAAGAAAGCGGCGGTATGATTAAGCAACTGTTTCGGGCAGAATGGGATAGCTATCCAAAATCCAGCGAATATGACCACCCTCAGCCGCACTGGCATTTTACGGCACAGCTGAGCGATAAGAATTCGTTTAGCGATCTTGACAGGGAAGAAGAGGAAGGCATTTTTGACGAACTGGCTGGCAATTCCAAGTCCATAAAACTTGACCGTATGCATTTCGCAATGGCAGGAGGCTGGATTATAGATGGCGACATGCTTGGCAAGGCAGATGCAACAGCCATTGTTGACTGGTTGATTTATTTGTTTATCCACGTTAGGGAAGAGCTAATATATAAAGAGAGAACGAAAGAACAAGAATAAAACGTCAAAGATGACACAGTTATATTGGCAGGTATATTTGAATTTGGAACGCGAGTTGTTAGGACTGGCGGATACCATCTTTATCAACGATGAGCAACAAGATGTATATTCTATGCGTATCGCTGACTTGCTGATTCGTACTGTGATAGAGATAGAGGCTCTGGCAAAGGAACTATATCTGACCAACGGTGGGGCGGTGGTGCCGGATGAAGAAATGTATTTCGATACCGTATGTATGGCACATCTTGATGGTTTATGGAATCTTGACAAAAAAGTAGTCCAGGTGGTGTCGCCAAGCATTTATTTCGAAAAGGAAGAGAACAAGGAGTTCTGTCCATTACATAAGGCATCTAAACGTGGAACCAGTTCTGCTAATTGGAACAAAGCATATCAGGCAGTGAAGCACAACCGCGTGAAAGAGTTATCAAAGGGTAACCTTAAGAACCTCATTCATGGTTTGGCTGCGCTTTATGTACTCAATCTATACTATCGTGACGAGAGGATAAATAGTCTGTCGAGTTCTGATAAGGCAAATGTCAATCGTGGCTTTGGCTCTTCGCTGTTTGCAGTGAAGATTCATAGGGAGAATGGTTTAAGGGCTGATGGTATATATACCAAGAGCGCAGACTATGATGAGTGCGTTTACATAGAAGACCATGAGCCCACGAGCAAGAAGACAGCAATGGAAGCGATGGTTTCACTGAACGAGTACGAGAAAACCGCAACGATTGCGGAACTGGAAAAACAGATTAGGGAAAAGGCTTCTCGTGGAGAACAAATCACCCAAGAATGGATTGACACAGTCAAGAAAGGAATAATATCAAAGATATTCCCTATTAAGGATTTCAAATTGGGAAAACAAATAACTGACGGGCTCAGTCATTTACGTTATGACATTGTATTAAATAAAAAACAGTACTGAAGTATCACGCTCTAGGCACTTTTGCGGTGCAAGCACACGCAAAAGAGCCTTACGCTAAGGAAGCGGTACAGCCGGATGCCAGCTTGCGGGCATCCGGCTGTGATTATAAAAGCGGCAAGACCGCACGTAAGCGGTCATTTTAGACCGTATTGCGTACCATATATATAATGATTATCTTTGCGGCGTTTTGTTTTTAAACGCTTCATAGAATGATCAACAAGAAA
>OMXO01000017.1 GCA_900315035.1 uncultured Prevotella sp. | reverse complement strand
TAGCTGGTGCTGACATTGACCGTAGGCGGTGCAATGTCGGGATATTGCTCTACTGGCAGTGTGCTCATCGAGATGTAGCCCACCAGCGCTATCACAATCGAGATGGCACACGCCATCACGTATTTATTGATAAATATATTGTTCTTCATAAGGCGGAAGCGTATTATTCAACTTTCACTTCTACTTCTTTTTCTGCTTCAGAAAACAGCACCTTCTGTCCCTCGGTTACATTATTGGCACCAGTAGTCACAATCTGGTCACCCTCGTTCAGACCGCTGGTTACGATAAAGTCTTTGCCGTTGCCGGTATCTTCTGTCGTCACTTCGACGGCTGTTGCTGTGCTGTCGGCCTTCACCTTATAGACCTGAGCCTTGTCCTGTAGGCGTACCACAGCATACTGCGGAACTATGATAACCGACTTTTCTGCAAAAGGCATGACGATGGTTCCCTGAATGCCCGAGTACAGATGGCCCTCGGGGTTGGGGAACGACACCTTGCAGGTCAGCGAACCTGTTTCAGTATTGACCACACCAGTCAGACTGATGACACGTCCCTTTTGTGGATATTCCGTACCGTTCTTCATCACAAATGTGGCAGGGGGCAGATTAGCGATAAATTTCTCTAGCTCGGTTGCTTTTACGCCTTCTTTCACCATGGCTTCGACAATAGCCTCTGTTACTGAGAACTCTGCATACATCGTCGTGTTGCCACTCAGGATGGTGAGCTGTGTCATGGGTGACACCTGGTCACCGACACGTACGGGAATCTCGCCGATGATACCTGATACGTTAGCAGTAATGGTGCAGAAACCGAGGTTCACCTTCGCACGGTTCACTGCAGCTCTGGCCTGAGCCACTGAAGCCTGAGCCTGCTTGTAAGAGTTCTCAGAGTTGTTCAGCATGTATGTGCTCACGATCTTCTTCTCAAACAGGTTCTTGTTTGACTCATACTCCAACTTGGCAGAATTCTCCTGAGCCAAAGCAGCCTGCAGATTAGCCTGTGCAGCCTCTAATTCCAATTGGGCATTGCGGGAGTCGATGATGAAGAGCGTCTGTCCCTGTTTCACTTTCTGACCTTCAGTCACGCAGATCTTCATCAGCTGTCCGCTGACCTGTGGTGTCACTGTTACGTCGTTCTGACCTTTCATCCTGGCACTGAACTTGTAAGGCAGTTCAATGTCTGATTTCTTCACTGTCATCGTTTCGAACGATGAGTTTGTCAATTTGGGCATTTCGGGGCCACATGAGCCTAATCCGACCACGAAACAGATCATGAAGATCCATTTTGAATAGTAGTTTTTGTTCATTACACTTTACTTTATTATGGATTGTTTTTGTTGCTAATGTCCATTTGTTGTTATTGGGAGTTTTAACTCTTTTTTACTGTTTCGCTTGCAAAGATAATCATTTTTTTGTTTTTAGGATGAATTTTTAGAGAAAAAGTTATTTCGAACTGATGCTAAGAGTGGCTGTGGGCAGCTCACTCTTGACAGATACCAGCGCTTTTCCTTTCTTGGCAGTGCTGCGAACGACAATCATGGCGCGACCTTTCCAGGTGGTGACGCGATGCGAGGTAGCGGGCTCACGGTCTTTCATATCGGCAGATGCTGCAGCCATCATGAGACCTTGTCCGCTGACGTTGACTTCACAGGGGATAGCAGCCTCGGGACAGACACGGCCATCCTTATCGACAACCTCGACGATGATGAATGCCAACGACTGTCCACCAGCCTTCAGCACCTGCTTATCTGTCGTGAGTCGCAGACGGGCAGGGGCACCAGCAGTGCTCAGCGATACTTGTTGTCCACCAGCTTCTGCGCGCAGAGTGCCTGGTTCGTAGGGCAGATTGAACACAGCCTTGAACGCTGTAGAGCGATCCACCTTCTTGGTGTCTATGAGTTGGTCGTTGAGGTAGAGCTTCACCTCAGGAGCCTTTGTATAGACTTCTACATCGATGGGCTTGCCTTCCCATCCCTTCCAGCTCCAGCTCTCCCACGTGGGCCATACACTCCACATGGTCTCCTTGATCTTGCCGTGATAGCCGTCGGGTTCTTTCACTGCCATATATAAAAGAGGTGAGGGGTGAGTGGTGAGAGGTGAGTTCCATAGTATCTCCCGATAGTGACTGATAGGCTTGCGCCAGCCAGTGACATCCACATCGCCGCAATAAGTGCCGTGCCAATCGGGTTGTCCACCTTCTGCGAAGCTCTCGCCTGGACGATCACCCTCATAATAGTAGCGCCCGATACCAGATTCGCCCAGATAGTCGAGACCTGTCCAGACGATGTCGCCTACGATATAGGGATAATCGTTAACAAGAGCCCAGTTCCTGAAGGCATCGCGCGGATAACTCTCCGTCTGCCACATCACGCGTTTAGGATCGCGCTGGTGATCGGTGGCATGCTTGAAGATCATGTAATTGTAACCAACCACGTCGAGCACCTCTGCATGTGGGTCGTAGATTTCCCAATCGCGGTCCCATGCACAAAGTGCCTCTGTGACGGGGCGTGTCTGGTCGCACTCCAGGATGGCAGCCTTCAGTTGTCTTGCCGTCTGGATCACGCGAATCTCCTTGCGCTCGATCACTTCGTTGCCGATACTCCAGGAGATGATACTGGGGTGATTGCGATCGCGCAGCACCATGGCGTGGGTGTCTTCACGATAGCAGGAGTCGATGAGGGTAGAGTAGTCGTAGGGATTCTTCTGTGTGCGCCAGCCGTCGAAAGCCTCGCCGATAACCAGCATGCCTATTGAGTCGCAGGCATCGAGGAAGGCTCGTGTCGTGGGGTTATGCGAGGTACGAATCAGATTGAAGCCAGCCTCCTTCATGAGTTTCACCTTACGGATCTCAGCATCGTCGAAAGCCATGGCTCCGATGATACCGTCGTCGTGATGCACGCAGGCACCATTGATGAGCACTTGTTTGCCGTTGAGCACGAAGCCCTTCTCGGCATTGAACGAGAACGAACGGATGCCATAGCTGACGGTGCGCTTGTCGAGCACCTGCTTGTTCTCTTCAAGGGAAACGGTGGTCTGGTAGAGCTGGGGAGCGTCGGGTGACCACAGCTTGGGCTGATTGGTGGTGAAAGAGGTCTTGAATTCGGTTGTCTTACCAGCAGCGAGAGTCATCGGTGTCTTCTCTCCGTTGACGGTAAGCGTAAAACTGCGCTCGCTATCCGACTCGTTGGCTACGCAGACGGCTACATTCACTTTGGCCGACTTCTCAGACACCTCGTCGGTGGTGACGAACACACCGTTCTCTGCGATATGCAACGCAGGCATCGACTGCAGCCATACATGGCGGTAGATGCCCGAGCCCGAGTACCAGCGACAGTTGGGCTGCTGACTGTTATCTACGGTTACAAGCACCTCGTTGGGGCGTTTGTCCTTATTTAAATAAGGTGTGATGTCAACCGTAAACGGGGTATAACCATAGCCGTGCTGTCCTGCCTTTTGGCCGTTGACGAAGACCTCGGCCCACTGATAGACACCCTCGAAATGGAGTCTGACAATCTCACCCTTGGGGGTAGCGAACTTCTTGCGATACTCGCCCTTGCCACCTTGGAACCAGCCACCGCCAGTGCCTGTAGCACCAGTCGCAGGGTCGGGTGCATCGTAGATATCCCAGTCGTGTGGAAGATCTACTGTGATGGTTTTCCCGTTACGGGTAAACAGCCAGCCGTCGTCGAAGAGCTGCTGAGATGATTGAGAACTCTGTGCTGAGAGGTTCAGCACGTTAGCCAACACCATGAGGCTTAAAAAATTGCGTAACATATTCGGTTTATTTGGATAGTTGTAATAAGTGTACAAAGATACTTATATTCTATCAAATAAACGGATATTGGCAGAAAATATTATGATACTTTAGGATTTCCCCTATAGTTTTACGCTCGAGATATCTATAAGACCATTGACGATAGCGTAGATGGTAAGACCGGCAGGTGAGTGTATCTGGAGCTTGCGGGCGATGTTGCGACGATGGGTAATCACCGTGTTCACAGAGATGCACAGATGATCGGCTATCTCCTTGTTGGCCATTCCCTGCACCAGAGCGACGATCACATCCTTCTCACGGTCGGAGAGTGCATCGGCATTCTGGCCTGTGCCTGATCTGAACACCATGTCTGAGATGTTACGCGTCACACCATCCTGCTTGGTATGCTGTTCCAGACGTCGGATGGCTGGTACGAAGATATGATCCTCGACCATCGCGTGCTGTCGCAGCCACACCTCGTTCTCATAGATGTCGTGGAGCGTAGCAGTCAGCTGGTTGTTGTGCAGTCCGTCTTGTGGCAGGTATTTGATGATCAGAAGTTTCAGTTCGCGCAGTTTCTTGTCGGTGGCTCCGTGATGCTTTGAGAAGGTGTCCACGTTATAGTCGTTGACGGTCTGTCCGTCTATCAGTGCCTGCACATAGGGGAAGAGCGTCTTCTGCTCGTATTTCATGTGGCGGCGTATCTCGTGGGCGTATTCATCATAGAAACGCAGAATCAGTTTAGCCAGCGATTCACTCTCATCGAGCGACTCCTGCAGTTCCCTTCGGATATAGGGCATCTGAAAATCGAGGAAATAGGCATGACTGGCCTCGAGGTAATGCAGTAGGGTAGGAACCGACAGCATCTCATCGGCCTCGAATTCACCATAGCCGTTGATGATGAAGTTCACGACTGCCAAAAAGGTATAGGTATCAACATGGTTGTCCTCACAAGTCTCCATTACCGTTTTATCGCCAAAGCCGAGACTGATGCCAAAACTGCCCAGCATCTGCAGCAGATCATAGTTGTCGCGTATCAGCGAGATCATCTTGTCGTCGGCCTCATACATCTTCTGATTTTTCATCTTCCTTTACCTAATAATGATTACTGGGTGCAAAGGTAGGCATATTTTCCGATATGCGCAATAATAAGAATTAGGTATTTTTGAAACCCGGAATCGTCTGAAAAGCCCGATTTTAGGCGATTTCACTATTTTTAGGTATTGCCGTAGGGTGATTTTTGCAGTACTTTTGCAGCCGATTTCGAAAAATGATCAGTTAGTATATGATGAGAAAACTATTAAGTCTGCTTGTTTTAAGCACCATGACAGGGTTTGCGTATGCAGCAGAACCCGACACATTAGGTTATCAGAAATTCCGCTTTGGCGGCTATGGCGAGATGGTTGCCAACTTCAAAGACTATGGTATCAACCGTTTCTATGGCCATCAGGAAGGCAATGCCAAACAGAATCATAATACCATCTCTATACCACGCTTTGTGCTGGCCTTCGATTATAAGTTCAATCCCAAATGGATACTGGGAGCAGAGATTGAGTTCGAATATGGTGGTACAGGCACTTCCTACGAGTTGGAGAACACTGAGAACGGTGAATACGAGACTGAGGTAGAGAAAGGTGGAGAAGTGGCGCTGGAACAGTTCCACATCACGCGTATGATTGTTCCAGAATTTAATGTACGCGCAGGTCATTTAATTGTACCTGTCAGTCTTACCAACGAGCACCACGAACCTATTAATTTCTTTGGTACATCGCGACCAGAGGGAGAGACAACCATCATTCCCTGTACCTGGCACGAGACAGGTATCGAGTTCTTGGGAAAATTCGGAAAGGGCTATGCCACCTTCGACTACGAAGCGATGATCGTGACAGGTCTTAATGCCAATGGCTTCGATCGTAACAAATGGGTGAAAGGTGGTAAGCAGGGACTCTTCGAAGGTGATAATTTTACCAGTCCTGCCTATGTGGCACGACTCAACTATACGGGTGTGCCAGGCCTTCGCTTATGGGCTGCTCTCTACTATTGTGCCAACGCTGGAGCCAATTCGGATAAACTGATTACCTATGACGAGATTGGTAAGATTCCTGTGACGATCTATTCGTTCGACGCACAATATTCCGACAGATACGTTACAGCGCGTGCCAACTATCTCTCAGGTAATATCGCCCATGCAGACCAGGTAGGCGCCAAGAATGGCAAATTGTCGAACAAATCGGGCTACAGCCGTCTGACACCTATCGCCAAGCGTGCCGTGTCGTATAATGCGGAGGTAGGCGTGAACCTGAAGACCATCTGTGGTGGCGACAAGCGTTTCCCTGTGATCTATCCCTTCGTACAGTATGAGTATTACAACTCTCAGGAGAAAGGTGAGGGTATGGACGTGATGGATGCCCGCTGTCAGGTGAGCAAGTGGAACTTCGGCCTGAATTGGAAGGCGCTGCCAAACCTCGTGGTGAAGGCCGACTATACCACTCGTCAGATAGGCACCAACAAAATGTTCGGAAAGGGTCCGTATAACAGCGAGAACGAGTTCAGCATCGGCATCGCCTATATCGGATGGTTTTTGAAGAGGTAAGAGGTGAGAGGTAAGAAATGAGAGAATCGAACATATATTAATTAAAACTTTATAAACATGAAAAAGAATTTGTTAATGTCTGGTCTCGTTATGATGGGACTCTTTGCTTTCACTGCATGTAGCAGTAGTAACGACGACAAGAAAGAAGACGCAGAGACATCCTTCATTCAGGACTCTGAGTATGATGCTATTATCAACCAGTATGTGGACAATGTGGTGATGCCCACCTACCGCGATTTGAAGCAGAAGAACAGTGCCCTCTACGACGCAGTCGTCAGTTTCGGCAATGCCCCTTCTGACGCCAAGTTCCAAACTATCTGCAACGCATGGCTGGCAGCCCGTGAGCCGTGGGAACAGAGTGAGGCTTTCCTCTTCGGTCCTGTCGCTGATTTCGGTCTCGACCCCAATATGGACTCATGGCCCCTCGATCAGGAAGCCATTGTGAACACCCTGAAGTCACAGCAGTGGAACGATATGAAATGGGAAGGTGACTACGACGAAGACGATGAGGCCATTGCTGCCGCTCAGAACGTGCGTGGTTTCCACACCCTCGAGTTCCTCGCTTTCCGTGACGGTAAGGCACGTACACTCACAGACAAAGCAGCCAGCGGTACAGCAGCTGACTATGTGTATGACGAATCGAACGCGACAGCATGGGCTCAGTATATGAGAAATACAGCCCAGTTGCTGGTGGACGACGTCACTCTCCTCTGCAAAGAGTGGGAAGACAGTTATGCCGATGAGTTCAGAAAGCATAATGGTGGTGACTTCACCAGTGGGCTGAGCTGCATCGAACAGCTTATCGACGGATGTATCGAGATTGCCGGTGAGGTTGGCGAGGCCAAAATCGGTGAGCCTTATGACCTCTATGCCTCTGGTAAGACCCAGGAGGCCCTCTATGCTGTAGAGTCTTGGTACAGCTGGCACTCACGCGATGACTATACCAACAATATTTACTCTATCCGCAATGCCTACTTCGGATCACGTGACGGTAGCATCAGCGATAAGTCGCTCTCGAAACTCGTGGCAAAATACAAGCCCGCACTTGACAGCGAGGTGAAGAACGCCATCACGGAGGCAGCTGCAGCCATCCAGGCTATCCCGCAGCCCTTCCGTAACAACATCAACTCCAAGGAAGCTTCAACAGCCATCGTTGCATGCGCAAACCTGGCTACTGTCCTGGAGATGGATCTGAAGCCCTTCCTGCAGAACAATACCAAATAAGGAAGTGCATTCCAACCTACCGCTAAGCGGAGACGAGACCTGTAATCCCGTCTTCGCTATTGTGGTTTAAAGATGAAAACTGTATTTTTAGGCAACATAATGAACAAATACTTTAGCATTTTTCTACTGACAGCAGGGCTCTTCGGTCTCTCTTCATGTAACGAAAGCGACCAGTTGGACGTTGAAGACATCAGCATCCCACGTGGCTATGCACTGTCGGCTGGTACCTCGACAGGATTCTACAATTCTTCTGTCGCTTACGACCAGGCCGCACGCTGGCTATCAGGCACCTATGCCTCAAGATTCAATGCTGGTGATCGCCTGTATGACAACGTGAAGACATCTAACGAGAACGGTCATGGTGGTGGTCTCGGTCCTGTTTATGCTGGCTATTCCTGTGGATCCTGTCACCGTAATGCTGGTCGTACGGAACCTACTTACTGGACCAGTTTCAAGAATGGCGGCAACGACGGTTCGGGCCCTTACGGTTTCACCGCCTCGCTGATCTATATCACCCGTAAGAACGGTACCTTCTTCCCCAACTATGGCCGTGTGATCCACGATCAGGCCATCTATGGTGTCCATCCTGAAGGCAAGCTCAAGGTTGAAATCGACTCGATGACCTTCCAATTCCCCGATGGTGAGAAATACACGCTCTGCGTGCCCAAATGGAGTATTACAGAGTGGTATGCCGACAGCATCAGTCCCGACGATCTCTTCTGCACCGTCCGTGTGCCGCTCCGCCATGTAGGCATGGGACAGATGATGGCCATCGACCCTAATGAGATTGAGGCACTTGCCCGCAAGAGCAATTACCCCGAGTGGGGCATCAGCGGACGCGCTAACTACATCAACGAGCGCGGTAAACTGCAATTGGGACTCTCAGGCAACAAGGCGCAGCATGCCGACCTTACCGTAGAACTGGGATTCTCGAGTGATATGGGTATGACCAACAGCCGCTATCCGGAGGAGATCTGCGAAGGCCAGCGACAGATGGAGGAGGGCTCGATGATGGGCTTGTCATACGATATGCTTGATGTCGATACCAAGAGCATGGAAGACGTTGATCTCTATATGCAGGGACTCGCAGTGCCCGCCCGTCGAAACATCAACGATGCCGATGTCAAGGCTGGTGAGCAGTTGTTTTACGAAGCAGGCTGCCATCTCTGTCACGTCACCACCCTCCACACGAAGGCGCGCGGATCTGTGCTCCTCGCTGGGACTGCACTTCCCTGGTTGGGCGGACAGACCATCCATCCTTATTCCGATTTCTTGCTCCACGATATGGGCTCAGAGATTATGGGTGTAGGTCTGAACGACAACTTCGTCAGTGGACTGGCCCGCGGCAACGAGTGGCGCACGACACCGCTCTGGGGTGTTGGTCTGCAAAAGAAAGTCAATGGCCATACCTACTTCCTGCACGACGGACGTGCCCGCAACTTCATCGAAGCTATCATGTGGCACGGCGGTGAGGGAGAAGCCTCGAAAAACAAGTTCAAGAACATGAGCAAGAAAGAGCGTGACCAACTCGTACAATTCTTGTGGTCATTGTAAATTTAAGGATTATAGTTTAGAGTTAAAGTTATGACTATCAATAGATTATTCGCCATCATGATGGCAACCATCCTTTCAGTGGATACCTTTGCTGAAACAGAGACAGAAGAGACGGCAGCACCCGATGTAGAGAATCAGACAGAAGCCGCTAAGTATAATATGGATAACGGTGTGATACCTATCGCCGACGATCGTGGGTTTACCCTCCAGTCGAACGATGGCAGTTTCGTATTCAAGCCCTATCTCTATATGCAGACCACCCTCAGCTATCGCTACTACGACGACGAGGGACTCGATAAGGCCTACAATCAGGACAACGTGGCCAACTCGGGCTTCGCGATGCCTTATGCCATCATCGGCTTTACGGGTAAGGCTTTTGGCAAGATCGACTATAACGTCTGTGTGAACGCCGCTGCCTCTGGTGGTAACATTCTCCAGCAAGCCTGGATCGACTATGCAGCAATGCCAGAGTTGCGCTTCCGTGTGGGTAAGTTCAAGACACCGTTCACCCATGCCTACCTGACAACCCTTGGCGAGACTTTGTTCCCCTCATTGCCTACCTCACTCACAGCCTCGGCCATCCTGCCTTATTCGCTCAATGCCGTCACCCCTGGTATCGGCACAGGCTTCGACCTTGGCTTCGAGGTGCATGGATTCATTGCCAACAAATTCGGGTATGAAGTAGGACTGTGGAACGGAACAGGATCTGGTCAGAACAATGCTACTAAGGGCTTGAGCGACGATAACCATCTGCCCTCACTGCTCTATGCCGGACGCGTCACCTTTCAGCCAAAGGGAGCCATGCCTATGACACAGGGTAACCCAAAACTGCTCCATGAAGACAAGATGCTCTTCGGACTGAGTGCCAACTTCAATAACGAGGCAGAAAGCGAATCGACCAACGATTTCCGTGCTGGCTTTGAGTTCGCCATGCTGAAAAACCGCTGGTATGTTGGTGCTGAGGCTTATTATATGCATATCGGCTTCACCAAGCGACAGAAGATCGACGACTCATACAACTACTGGGGCGGCTATGCTCAGGTGGGTTATTTCGTTCACCCACAGTGGCAGTTAGGTCTGCGCTATGATTTCTACGACCGCAACGGCAGCAGCAAGGACGGTTTCCTCAACATGCCTGCTGCCAGTGTGAATTTCTTCATTCCGAAGACCGCCCTCAAGCTCTCTGCCATGTATCAGTACATCGGACGTACAGGTCATGCCACGCAGCTCGACCGCGATCTCGACGACCTCGGCATCTGCACCCATACGGCACAAGTAATGCTTCAATATGCCTTCTGATATGAGAAAGAATCCAATCATTATCCTGTGGGCACTCACCGTCTGCCTGCTCAGTGCCTGCGATGACGGGCGCATCTATCCCGAAACCGCAGCGACAGCCGAAGGAAAGACGGTCGTTATGGAGGGTGTGCTTAACGGTCTTGACAACTGGAGTAGCAACTACCGCGTCTCTATCGCGGGCTTCGAAGATGCCAACGATGAGTATGCCAGTGTCTCAAAGGTCATCACGACCAGCGACATCAAGGACGGTAAGACAACGGTAGAACTCTCTGGTCTCAAGAGTGAAATCAAACTCGTGCGTCTCTGCATCCTCGATCGCCTGAGAAGACATATCGTCACCTTCAGCGAGGTTGACGTCTCGAATGCGACAGAGCCTGTGAAGATGGATGTGGGAACGGTTAACATCAGTATGTTTAACGCTATCCAGCAGAACTACTTCAACACCACCTGCGCCAACTGTCATGGTGCCTCTAACCGTGCAGCAGCAGGACTCTATCTCACGGAAGGAAAGAGCTACAACGCACTGGTGGGCGCTGACTCCAGGAAGGTGGAAGGCAAGAAACTCGTCGAGCCTAACAACGCTGCTAACAGCGTGCTCCACATGGTGCTTAACCAGCAGTCTGTAGAGGGTATCTCGATGGATCACTACGACCTTGTATCCGAGAAAAACAAGCTCACGATTCTGCCCCTCATCGACAGTTGGATTAACAATGGGGCGAAGTGAGAGATTTGAGGTTTGAGATTTGAGGTTTGAGATTTGAGGTTTGAGATTTGAGATTTAATATAAAGAATTAAAGATGAAATACGAATTTGAAAATGCGTTTGCTGAGGTCTTTCAGTTTGATAACGGCACGGAGGTACGCGAGTACCACGCCATGATTCATGCGACATCTTCGCGTCTGAACTATACCCAGCAACTTGAAGCCGTCTTGGCGGCATACAGTCAGTTGATAGAGGGTCCGCTCAGTGGGGCGCAGGCCGTGTTTAAGCGTTACTTCTTGAGTGATGCGGCTAATCAGGCCGATGATGTCATCGCCGCTGATGTTACCGATTGTGCCAAGAGTATCATCCAGCAGGCTCCGCTCGACGGCACGAAGATAGCCCTCTGGGTTTATCTGATGACGAACGTTCAGACGGGCATCGGCAAGAGTGGTCTCTACGAGGTGCGTCATGGCGGATTCCGTCATCTCTGGAACGGCTCAGCCCACAATATGGCTGCCAATTCTGAGTATCAGACGCGCCTGCTCTTCAATGAGTATAACATGCAGCTCATCGAGGAGGGCTGTACGCTTGAGGCCAACTGTATCCGTACTTGGTTCTTCGTCAACGATGTCGATCTGAATTATGGTGGCGTGGTGCGTGCGCGCAATCAGTTCTTCTTTACCCAGGGACTGACGGTCAACACTCACTTCATTGCCTCTACAGGCATTGGCGGTCGTCAGCAGGATCCTAACGTGTTATCACAGATGGACAACTACGCCATCGCAGGTGTCAGGAAGGATCAGATCCACTATCTGTATGCCTCCACCCATCTGAACCGTACCAGCGATTATGGTGTGAGTTTCGAGCGCGGCACTCAGGTCAACTATGCCGATCGCCGTCATGTGTTTATCTCTGGCACCGCTTCTATCAATAATAAGGGCGAGGTGGTCTATCCCAAGGATATCGTCCGTCAGACGCACCGTATGTGGGAGAATGTCGAGGCACTGCTGGCCGAGGCCGACTGCAACTTCAACGATGTGGCCGAGATGGTGGTCTATCTCCGTGATACGGCCGACTACGACCTGGTGCGCGAACTCTTCGAGGAGCGCTTTGCGGGCAAGCCTTATGTCATTGTCCATGCGCCCGTCTGTCGTCCAGGCTGGCTGATCGAGATGGAGTGTATGGCGGTTAAGGCTGTCGATCTGCCAACGATGCCGCAGTTCTGATCTGTTTTTAGACAAATAGTTAAATTAGTTATGATAAGTTGCAGAGGGGTAGGGGTGTTCTTCCTGGGATTTTACTCCCTATTGATTTTTGGACGTAGCGTACCTACCGTCAATGCCGATAGGGCTTACGAGGTAGCGCGCGAACAGGTTGTCTGGAACGATCGCCTCTGCCCCTTCTCTACTTTCGCCTGCGATTTCCTCAAGTCGGTCTATGGCTCCGACAGCTATAAAGGTCTCTCTGCCGAGCAGGTGGTCTGCGGCTGGCTGCTCCGTCCCGATGCGTGGAAGGATGAGCCCATGATCCATATCCCCGACGAGTCGCTGCGCCAGCAACTTCACATCGATGGCGAGTATGCCCGTTTCTCCGAGCTCTTCGACGATACGTTAGGCTATAAGCTCAATAGCATCGGCTCCGATCTCCCAGAACCGATGCGCCAGCTGGTGCGCGAGTCTTCTGCAGCCGTGCGTCTTGATGAGAAAGTAGGTGATATCATTCTGCTGACGAAAGGTCAGCTTTTCCGTTCTCGTCCTGCCGATATGGAACCGTTGCCCTCATGGCGTGTAGAGGCCGAGGTACGCTGGAATCATACGCCCGGATGGGCCATTCTCTTGATGATATCACTAATGGTCTTGGCGCTCGTCTTGATGCGCTGGGTGATATCGTCGATTTCTTCTTGAGGCAGTTCGTCGCGGTTGTTCGTCAGCACCTGAGTGAATCCGCTGATGATATTGAGTGGCGTGCGTATCTCGTGCGACAGGTTCTTGATATAGGCCATCTTCTTCTCATCGGCCTCAATCTTCTTCTTATAGGCGCGCGCCAGTTCTTTATTCCTTTGTTCCAGTTCGTCGGTATCCATCCTGATGCTCGTTACTGATGTCGAGAGCGAACGCTGCATCAGGTAGAAACTGTTCGTCAGGCGCCCCACACTGTCTTGGCGTTTGCTTGTAGGCAGATCTTCGTCGAACTTACCCTCTGCGATGCGCTGTGCATGTCTTGAGAGCATCTCCAGCGGCAGCATGGCCTTCCTGACGGTGAATAGGCAGAACAGCAACAATAGCAGCAGGCTGATGCCGATCATGGTCCAAACGCTATAGAGCAGTTTGTGGTAACGGGCGAACACGTCGCTGGCGGGGCATACAATGGCGATACTCCATCCTGTACGTTCCAGCGGTCTGTATAAGATGAAGGATTCTTTGCCGTCAACAATGGTCTTCACCATACCACTGCGACCTGCCAGCATCGCCTTTCCAAGCATGTCGATATCCTCCTTGGCCCTCGGATCGGCATCGCTGAAGATGCTCTCTTTGAAGAGCTTCGCTGTGTCGGGATGTGCCAGATAGGTGCCGTCGCGGTCGATCATGATGGCCGAAGAGTTAGGGTAGGGCTTGATGCCTGTCATCATCTGCGAGAGCCATTTCAGTGTCAGGCTGGCTGTCACCGAGCCGATAAACTTACCATCGTTATCGCGCATGGGACTGCAATACGATGTCAGGATGTCGCGCGCCGATTGCGTGCCCTCGTTGTAGTCGTCATAGCCTCCCACCCAACAGGGCGTTCCCAGCGTCTTAGGTGTCTTATACCATATCTTTTCGAAATACTCGAAAGGTCCTTCCCTCACGGTGCTGATGGTGTCGTCTTGTCTCAGCGAGTAAGCCGAGTAATAGCGCCCCATCTCTGGGAAGTAGTTGGGCTCCATCGAGATAGCCATGCCCGTCAGGAAGTCGTTCTCCTCGACGGCCCTTCGTGAGAAGGTGAGCAGTGAGTCGGGTGTCAGGAAGTGGGGCATCACCGATGCCAGGTGGTCTGTGACGAGTTGCGTCTCGTCCATGATACCGCTGATGCGCATGGCTGTATTGTCAAGTTGTTGTTCGGCGCGCTCGATGGCTGCCCGCTGCAGATAGCTCTTCCCCCGATAGAAGAGATAGTCGAACAGCAGCGAGAATCCCATCGTAAGAATCAGCACGATGATCAGTCCGAGCCTGAGCCCAAGCCTTCTGCGAATATACATGATGATCCTTTTCATGAGGCAGCCGATTTAGAGGGTGGGTTAGTGGTGTCCTTCAGCAGTTGTTCCAGTAGCTTGGTCACATTGTCTGTGGCCTCTATCGTCTCGGTTCGCAGTTTCATGAGCTGTGACATCGGCATGGTCTGCGCTTCGTTGCAGATGATGTCTGCGTTCCTGCAGATCGCTTCTACCGAGTTCCCCATCCTGTCAGTCATGTCGCGCAGCAGTTTGGTCTTCAGGTTGTCATATGCCTGCGCGTCGCTATAGGCGGTCTCTAGCGCCACGATCTGTCTGTTTAGCATGCTCTGGTTCTGCTTCATCTCCTTCATGTGGATGGTCAGTGCCGTCTGCATCTTCGCCAGACTGTTCTGCAGCTGTCCTATCTCGTCGCTCTGCTTGCTGGCGGGAATGGTCTCGTCACTATGTCCTTGGGCGATGTGGTAGGCTGTGTCGGCCAGTGTGTCGAGCGGCTTCAGATAGCGGGCAATCCACCAGTATAGGATCAGTATCAGCATCACGATGCCGATCACGCTCCATATAGCCAGTTCACGTCTGATATGCGTGTAGCGGTTCGAGATATCATCTTCGGGGAATGAGAGTATCAGGGTGTAGAATCCGTTGTTCACCGAGTGATAGAAGAAGTAGTAGTCCTTGTCATTAAAGTGCTCTACCCTGTAGTCGCCGTCGATACTGGTAAAGCCGCTCACCACTCTCACCTTGGCGTTAGGGAGTATCGCGTTCAACGGACGTATATAGTCGCCCTCCCTGATAATCTGCTCTATCGACAACTTGTCCACCTCGTCGACGCCCTTATGCTCCAGTCGTGCAGCCATATCAGCCAGCCTCAGTTGATTGTCCACTCTGAGTGCTGTCGTTTCAAGTGTCTGACGGGCTGTGTCGAGCGCTTCGTCTTTGATCACCTCCTGCGAGTAAAGCCCCAGCAGCACGATAACGATGCCCGTGATTATCAATACGAAACCCGCCACCCAGAGTGTCAGCTGGATGGCTAGTGATTGGCGTATGGTCTGAAGCGGCTTGATCATTTTTGTTATTGGCTCAGTTCGTTAACGTTGATTGTCGCGTGCAAATGTACGTAAAAAATTGGAAGTTCCCAAAAAAAACTAAAAAAAATGTAGAATTATCGATAAATTCGTTTACCTTTGCAGCCATTATAAATCTATTAATAAAAATGAGAAAGCAATTATTTTCGTTCATGATGTTGCTGGCATGGGTGCTTGCATGTCCGGCGATGGCCAATACTTCGATGAGTGGCGATGATGATGAAGAAGATCCGATGGAGGTCTTTGTGGGCAAGCAGTTTACCGATCTGAAGCTGAATGACTTCGCAGGTCAGCCCCATCAGTTGAGTGAGTATGTAGGCAAAGGCCGCTGGGTACTTATCGATTTCTGGGCATCTTGGTGTGGACCCTGTCGTGAGGAACTGCCCGAGCTGGTCAAAGTGTGGAAGGCATACCATGCTGCTGGCTTCGACGTGGTTGGTATCTCGCTCGACGATAAGACTCAGGCATGGCAGAAAGCCGTTCAGAAACTGAACCTCTCGTGGACTCATCTCTCCGATCTGAAGGGCTGGGAGTCGAAGGCTGTCGAGGTATATCGCGTATGGGGCATTCCTGCCAACCTGCTGGTTGATCCCAAGGGCAAGATTGTTGCCAGTAACATTGGGATGGAGGAACTGGCCGATACTCTCGATAAGGTCTTGTAATATGCGTAGGCAGGTTATCGTCAAATAACGAATGGTTATTCAAAGTTTATGATAACGGACAAAAATGAGCCACATCTATGAAAGATGTGGCTCATCGCTATAATTCAATAAGTGGATTAGAGTTCGAACTTGTAGCCTACGGTCAGCATGAAGACCTCGTTCTTATTGTCCTTCTCCCATTTGTAGCTCATACCAGCAGCTTTGATGGTCTCTTCCTTGATAACGTTGGTAAGACCGCCAGTGTAACGTGCTTCGAATGACAGACCATTCGTAAACTCGTAGGCGATGCTCAAGGGGATAGAGAAGTCGGCCTTATTGCAGATGGACTTGATATCATCATTATATCCGTTGCCTTTCAGTTTGCCTTTGGTCATGAAACCAAGCTGCAGACCAGCGTTCAGAGACAGACCTTTTGCAACATAGAACTTAGCCATGACGGGGATGTTGAGATACTCCAGATTGAATTTTAATTCAGAATCCTTTATCTTGGTGCCTTCTTGTGTATAGAGAAGACCAGCAGAGAGTGCGAACCAGTTGTTGATCTGGTACTGTCCCTCGAGACCAGCTACCAAGCCAGCCTTGAACTTAGAGTCTTTGGCAGAAATCTCTGAGAGGTTAAAACCAACCTTTGGCTGGAGTGAGAATGTACCAGGTTCGAACTGAGCTTTTGCTGCAATTGTTGCTACCATCATGGCAGCAATCATCATCATTTTCTTCATAATTGTCTTGTATTAAATGTTTTGTTGTAAAAAAAAAGGATGCAGCCGATTGTGGCTGCATCCTTATAGTTGTTTCTGATTAGTGTCTTCCAAGAGGAATCTTATAGCCGAGGGTGAACATCAGCACACTGTTGCGCTGACTGCCATCTCCTTTGTTAATCTTTGAAAGACCAAGGTTGTAACGAGCGCCAAATACGAAATTGCGATATTCGTAAGAGATGCCGAGTGGCAATGAGAGCTCTACAGACTGGCTATCGGATGTTCTGTCAACCTCAATCTTGTCAGATTTTTCCTTGGCAGATACGATAAAGCCGGGCTGGAGACCAATCTTAAGGGCCAAGTTAGGATAAACGTAGAAATTAGCGAGCAGAGGAATCAACAGCTCATCGATATTAACCTTATAGTCGCCTTTACCGTTTGCACCCTGCAGAGAGTAGTACAGACCACCAGACAGACCTACGAGGTCAGACAGCTGATACATGGCATCTGCACCTGCACCAACGCCGACTTTCATGCTAAAATCATCGGTTTTGTCACCAACAATTGATGCCAAGTTAAAAGTACCTGTCGGGGTAATAGACCATGTGCCAACTTTCTGCTGGGCACTTGCTGTCAGGGTGGCAATCATCATGACAGCGAGAATCATAAATTTCTTCATAACTGATTGTTTTAATTAATATTGTTCTAATTGTTTTACAGTGGCAAAGATAGGAATTATTTTTGTAACTACCAAGAAAAATCGTGAAAAAATGATAAAATTGTTGAGAATCGTCAAAAATTCCCAAATATTCCTTACCTTTGTAGCTTAAAAAATGAAGTCTTCAATGTGATACCTATTTTATATAGGTTTGCACGACGGCAATATTAACACTTTTTTGAAGCAATGACAAGAGAAGAATATCAGTCGTTTCTGAATAAATATGCTCCCCAAATTGAGCAAATCCGCCAGCAGGCTTACGACCTTCATCAGAGCGTGAATCAGATCTATGGCGACAATCTGCCTTATGGTTTCCATCTCGACATGGTGGCCCAGGGCGTGCACGACTATGGCCATCTGGTATGCGCCTCAGAACACGACGTGGTGCCGCTCTTCTTCAGCGCCTATTATCATGACAGCATCGAGGATGCCCGCCTGAGCTATAACGACGTGGTGCGCGTGGCCCGCAAACTGATGGACAACGATCAGGCCTTGCTCGCTGCAGAGATAGTCTATGCGCTTACCAACGAGAAGGGACGCACGCGTGCAGAGCGCGCCAATGAGCGCTATTACGAGGGTATCAGGCAGACACCATACGCCCCCTTCGTGAAACTCTGCGACCGTCTGGCCAACGTGACTTATTCGTGTTCTGTTGACGCTGGTGGCGACATTCGCATGAAGGAGGTCTATAAGAACGAGATGGGCGAGTTCCTGATGGACATCCGCAACAACAACCCTGATCAGCGCTTCCTGGTGCCCGACGACGTTATCTTGGCCTTGGCTGAGATCCTGATTGAGGAGCGTTTCCGTGAGGAGACACTCGAAGAGTGGAGGGCAGAGCATGCCAGGTCGCGAGTCGATCTGATTTAGATTTATATTAATTAGAACATAAAATGATGATGAAAATGAAAAGATTGTCACTATTAACCCTTTCATTAGTGATTGCCGCTCAAGTGTTTGCTGCAGGCGACGAGAAGAATGGTCATGCGTATTTCACCAAGGCCGAGTTGCCTGATATGTCGAAAATCCTGCCTCCACCACCAGAGTTTGAGTCAGCCCGTTTTGTGGCCGACCAGTCGATGCACCTCTGGGGCAAGCTGCAGCGCCTCGATGAGGCGCGTGCCGCTCAGGCTCAGCGCGATGCCGTTTACAGCATGGAGACGATTATCACAGAGTTCGGACCGCTCTTCGGCGTGGAGATTACGAAAGAAGGTACGCCCGAAATCTATACCATCCTGCAGGATGTAGGTGCCTCGTGCGACAGCATCCACTCGGACGTGAAGAAGGTCTTCGACCGTAGGCGCCCTTATACCTATTATAATGAAGGCACCCTTGTGCCTGAGAAGGAGGAGAAGCACCGTTACGAGGGCTCTTACCCCTCAGGACATACCGTGTTCGGATGGACGTGTGCCCTGCTGCTGGCGGATATCAACACTTCGCCCAAGGCGATGGAGGCGCTGCTGGCTCGTGGCTATGATTTCGGAGAGAGTCGCGTCATTGCCGGCTATCACTGGCAGAGCGATGTCGATGCAGGTCGCATGGCAGGCAACGTGCTCTATCAGATGATCCGCAACAACGAGCGTTTTATCGGCCAGTTGGAGAAGGCCCGCGCAGAGTTCAAGGCGAAGCAGGCCGAAGCAACTAAGGTGGCATCTACCAGAGCCGTTGCACAGGCAGAGGGCACTGCCCGCATCTACCGTCTCGACGGCACTCCAGCCAGCGAGTCGTCTCGCGGGCTCCTCATTCAGGACAACAAGAAGGTTGTGAGGAAATAATCAATGAAGTATTATAACTGTTTGAGAGATAGATTGTTATAGATTGAATAATTGAGGATAAGTATGAAACGTTTATACATTCTGGTGGCTCTTCTGACAGCGTGTTTGTCAGTCAGTGCCCAATCTATCAACGAGCAGCAGGCCCGTGAGCAGGCTGTCAAATTCTTAATGTCGGATCCAGGACGTAGCGGTACCCGTCAGGCGATGAAGCAGAAGCCTCAGTTGGAGACTGCTGCTGTAGCTACGTCTGGCCTTTACGTGTTTAATGTCGAAGGTGGCGGTTTCGTGGTGGCCAGTGGTGACAAGCGTGCGCTGCCTGTACTTGGCTACAGCACCACAGGCCGTTTCGACTGGGAGCGTATGCCAGAGAATATGCGCTGGTGGTTGAAGGAGTACAGTCGTGCTATCGCTGCATTTGGCGATATGCAGTTGCCAGCGCAGACGCGTGCTGGAGAGACACGTGCAGCCATTGCTCCGATGATTAAGAGCCTGTGGGGACAAAATACTGTCTATAACCAGCTGTGTCCTACCTATGAGGGACAGGTGGCGAAGAATAAGGGTGAGCGCTGCTTAACAGGTTGTGTGGCTACGGCTATGGCTGAGGTGATGAACTACTATAAGTGGCCAAAGGCGGCTACCACCTCTATTCCTGCCTACTCCTATTTCGTAAATAACGTGCAGGATAAGGTCGAGGAAACATTCTCTGCCGATGCGCTTGAACCTATTACCTTCGATTGGAGCAATATCCTCGACACCTATCTCGACAAGCCCGACAAGGATGGTAATCGCAGCGTGAGGAGCGATGTGACCGAAGCCCAGAAGAAGGCTGTAGCCCAGCTGATGCGCTATTGCGGTCAGTCGGTTCGTATGAGATATAGCCCCGTCGTCTCTTTGGCCTTGACATCACCCATAGCCGAAGCGCTGCGCAACTACTTCGGTTATGATAAGGGTACAATCAGGATTGGTCGTGACAGGATTGGCATCGACAACTGGGAGAAACTTATTTATGGTGAACTGGCAGCAGGCAGGCCTGTCATCTATAGCGGTGATGCTACTGGAGGTGGTCATACTTTCATATGCGACGGTTACGACGGTGCAGGCCTCTTCCATTTCGACTGGGGTTGGGACGGCCATTACAACAACTATTTTGCGCTCTCTGTGCTCAATCCTTATTCGTATGAAGAAGAGGTGACGCCCAATTCTAGCTTCAGTTACGAGCATAGTATCGTTGCTGGCATTCAGCCTCCCCAAGAGGGAACACAGCCAGCTCCAACCGGGCCAGTAGCCAGACTGTATTCCAAGCCATATATTCTGAAGGAGGAAGGCAAGGATGCTGAGCTCTTCTTCAAGGTCCTGTATAGTGATATGGTACCAGCAGAGGCTACTTTCAAAGTTGAACTTTTCGTGATGGATGAGAAAACCGGGCAGTTGAGCCAGTATTCTGATCTCAGAAGTTCGTTCTCGATGAAGTCACAACTGTTTTACACAAAAAGCATTATATTGCCGAGTGCTCCCAATTTGCCTGAAGGCACTACCGATTTTTATATCGGTATGCTTTGTACCAGTGTAGAAGGTGCCCAGTGGACCAATCTCAGTGGTGAAACCCAAGTGCTCCGTGCCACAATGAAAGGTGGCAATGTAACGTATGAGGTGTTGCCGTCGCCAGCAGGCCTCTCTCTCCAGTCAGGTAAAATAACAAAGGGATCGGGCACGAAAGGTTCTGACAACGACCTAACGCTTACTATTAAGAACGACGGTGCGGAATACTCAGGTGCATTGTGGCTCCGAGAATTTTTCATCGGCAACGATGATCCTGACAAGGCTTATAAGGCTATTATTGCCGACCCTGCTAATCATGCTGGTTATACCTTGGAACATACTTCGAAAGCAGGTGCCTTTATCAAGGCTAATTCCTCGGAAAACATCCTGTTCTCATTCAGTCCCAAATCGGAGGGCACCTACCTCTTCGTCCTCTATGAGGGCGTGCTTGATGGAAATAATGAATTACTAAACAGACCCCTCGCTTATTGTAGTAAGGCTACCTTATCTACAGGCATCCGTTCAGCAGAAACCAAGGTTGCTGGCGAGGACGCTCCTTATTACAATCTCTCAGGACAAAAGGTTGTTCCACAGCGTAAGGGTATTTATATACACAACGGCAAGAAGGTCATCTTAAGATAGATGACCTTTTTATACTCACTATTATTGCAATCATGAATTTATCACCAGCATTAGAAAAGGCATATACGGCAGACCATCTCTCTGCCCGCGAGGCTCAGGCCAGAGCGGAGTGGATAGCCTGGGCGCCAGTGGTGTTTCAGGCATCGAGGCTGATGCTGAAGTTTGGTATTCTCGACCTGTTGCGCGACAGCGATGAAGGGCTGACGATCAGTGAGGTGGCTGAGAAGACGGGATTGACGGTTTATGTCGTGAAGGTGCTGATGGAGGCTTCGCTCACGATCGGTACTGTACTCGTCGATAAAGATACAGAGCGCTTCACGCTGGCCAAGACCGGCTGGTTCCTGATCAACGACCAGGCCACGCGGGTGAATCTGACCTTCAATCACGATGTGACCTATAAGGGTATGTACGACCTGGAAGAGGCGCTGAAGGAGGGGAGACCTGTCGGACTGAGGCATTTAGGCGACTGGCCTACCATCTATGAGGGGCTCTCGTCGCTGCCGGAGCCTGCTAGGACGAGTTGGTTCAGTTTCGACCATTTCTATTCAGACAGTTCGTTTCAGCAAGCATTAGACGTGGTGTTCGCTCAGAAACCGCGAACACTGCTCGATGTGGGCGGCAATACGGGGCGCTGGGCACTGCAGTGCGTCGGCCATGATCAGGACGTGAGTGTAACCATCATGGACCTCCCGCAGCAGATCAGTCTGATGCGTCAGCAGACAGCAGGCAAGCCTGGGGCAGAGCGTATCGATGCCTATCCCACGGACCTGCTGGACAGGGAAAGTCAGTTCCCGACAGACAAGCACTACGACGTCATCTGGATGAGCCAGTTCCTCGACTGCTTTTCGGAAGACCAGATACAGAGCATTCTGGAGCGGGCCAGTAAGATTATGGATGGCGACAGTCGCCTGTATATCATGGAGACGCTGTGGGACCGTCAGCGTTATGAGGCGGCTGCCTTTTGTCTGACGATGACGAGCCTCTACTTCACGGCGATGGCCAATGGCAACTCGAAGATGTATAACACTGACGATATGAAACGACTGGTAGAGGCTTCCGGACTCGAGGTGGAGACCATCCACGACCATCTGGGACAGGGCCACTCGATCATGGTGTGCAAATCAAAACAATGAATATAAATGTAAAAATGATAAAACAATGACACGTAACGAAATTGATGAGAAAGTAAAAGAGTTCCTGATCGACGATCTGGAAATCGACGAGGAGAAGATTGCCCCAGAGGCCCTGCTGAAGGATGATCTGGGCATCGACAGCCTTGACTTTGTGGATATCGTGGTGATCGTGGAGCGTAAGTTCGGCTTCAAGATCAAGCCCGAGGAGATGGCCGACGTGAAGACGTTGGCCCAGTTCTGTGACTATATCGAGAGCAAGGTAGGCTAAATAAGAGATGGCAGAACAGCTGAATCACGGGGAGTGGAAGGGTAACACGGCGGGCTCGACGTGGATGCATCGCACGCTGATAGCATCGTTCAGGATCATGAACCTCAGGTTCGTGTATCTGGGCATGGCGGTGTTTGTGGTTCCTATGTACATGTTGTTTGCCCATCAGGGCTACATCACGATGTACCACTACTTCAGACAGCGACAGGGCTATGGTGTGCTGAAATCGTTCCTTCACGTCTATCTGAATCATTACCGCTTCGGTCAGGTGATACTCGACCGCTTTGCCTCCTATGCTGGGCAGAAGTTCGAGTTTGAACTCGACGGCATGGATCTGTTTGAACGGCTCTCGGCTGGCAAGGAGGGTTTCATGATACTGAGCAGCCATATCGGCAACTATGAGTTGGCAGGCTACAGCTTCTCCTCAATGCATAAGCGCTATAATGCACTCGTATATTCGGGTGAGGCAGAGACGGTGATGGAGAACCGCAACCGTCTGCTGTCGAAACACAACATCAGGATGATAGCCATGAAGGAAGACATGAGCCACGTCTTTATGGTTAACGAGGCACTGGCCAATGGTGAGATCGTGAGTGCACCTTCCGACCGTGTCTTCGGCTCACCTCGCAACCTGACGTGCGACTTCATGGGTGGCAAAGGCCGATTCCCGTTAGGTCCATTCATGATGGCGCTGCAACGGGGACTGCCCACAATCACCATCTTCGTGATGAAGATTTCACCCTACCGCTACAAGGTGTATATCCGCGAAGTGAAATGCGACGAGCGGCCTTATGCCAACCGTCAGGAGAAAGCCCAGAATCTGGCACAGCACTTCGCAGCAGAGATGGAGAAGGTGGTAAGGCTGTATCCCGACCAGTGGTTTAACTATTTTGAGTTTTGGAACAATGACAAAGAATGAATTAGAATCAATCGATGTGCTGACACTGCTGCCGCAGCGTCCGCCGTTTGTGATGATCGACTGTCTGACGCACTTTGACGATGTGCTGACGGCCTCTCGTTTCCAAGTGAAGGCCGATAATATCTTCATGGGCGACGACGGTGTGCTCAACTCGTGTGCCCTCGCTGAGAACATCGCACAGACCTGTGCGGCCAGGATGGGGTATATCAACCAGTATATCCTGAAAGACAAGGTGAAGCTGGGTTTCATCGGTGATATCAAGCATCTGAAGATCTGGCGCGAGGCCCGTGTGGGCGATGAACTCAGAACAGAGATTGAAGTGATGCAGGAAGTGCTGCAGATGACACTTGTGAAGGCAACAGTGAAGGTGGGCGAAGAGACGATTGTGACAGCCGACATGAAGATTGCGCTGACGGATATCGACGCTGCCGACTAATCAAGAGAGATATCGATGGAAGAGAAAATCCTAAAAGCCTCGAAGACGCTCGACATACGTTTCAGTGAGGTGGACTCGATGAAGGTGGTGTGGCATGGGGCATATATGCTCTATTTCGAGGATGCCCGTGAGGAGTTTGGCCGTCAGTTCCAGTTGGAGTACATGCGGATGGCCGACTACGGCGTTTATGCACCGCTGGTGGATATCCAGTTCCACTATCGCAAGGCTATCACCTACGGCATGCATCCGCGTATCGACATCATCTACAGACCCACGGAGGCAGCGAAGATCGTGTTCGACTACGAAATACATGACCCGGAGACAGACGAACTGATGGCCAGCGGCCGATCGGTGCAGGTCTTTATGGACATGAACTATCAGTTGATATGGACTAACCCTGACTTCTATCAGGCGTGGAAACGAAAGTGGAACTTAATTTAAAAAGACAATCATAATCATGGAAGAATTAGTAACAGAACTGAAAAAGAAGATTATCGAAGTGCTGAACCTGGAAGACATGCAGCCAGAGGATATCGACAACGACTCACCTCTCTTTGGCGAGGGACTCGGACTCGACTCTATCGACGCGCTGGAACTCATTGTGATGATGGAAAAGAACTACGGCATTAAGATCAAGGATCCTGCTATTGGCAAGGATATTTTCAAGTCGGTTAATACGATGGCCGCTTTTGTCAATGAGAACCGCAAGAAGTAAATGATAGACCCCATCATGATAACAGGTGCAGGCATCGTCTCGGCCATCGGTAATAACCAGGCAGAGACGCTGGAAGCCCTGCGCCAGAACCGTACAGGCATCGCACCAATGCAGTATCTGAACACCATTCACAGAGAGTTCCCCGTGGGTGAGGTGAAGATGAGCGATGATGAGATGAAGGCGCGTCTGAGCATCAGTGAGCCAACAACACGCACCATGCTGATGGGGATGCTGGCACTCGGCGAGGCGCTGGAACAGGCGCAGTTGAAGGGCGATACAGAACTGCAGATAGCCTTCGTTTCAGGTACGACCGTCGGAGGAATGGATAAGAGTGAACGTTTCTATCAGGACTATCTGGTCAACGATAGTCGCAATGAGTATATCCGTTTGCACGACTGTGGTACTACGACGCAAGCTATTGCTGGCAGGTATGGCATCTTCTCACTGGTGACGAGTCTGTCAACTGCCTGTTCGTCGGCTGCTAATGCCATCATCTTAGGTGCCAACCTGATAAGGAGCGGACAGACTGAGATTGCCGTTGTGGGCGGTGCGGAGTGTATCACCAAATTCCACTTGAACGGCTTTAACTCACTGATGATTCTCGACCACGAGCAGTGTAAGCCGTTTGATGCCAATAGAGCAGGTTTGAACCTCGGAGAGGGCGCAGCCTATCTGGTGCTTGAGACAGCAGCCTCGGCCAAAAGACGGGGCGTAGAGATCATTGGTGAGTTGAGCGGCTACGGCAATGCCTGTGACGCCTTTCACCAGACCGCATCGAGCGATAATGGCGAGGGCGCATTTCTGGCGATGCAGCAGGCGCTCGAGCGGGCTGGACTGCAGCCGCAGGATATCGACTATGTGAATGCGCATGGGACAGGTACTCCTAACAATGATGCCAGTGAGAGTGAGGCCCTGAAACGTATCTTCAGTACGGCGATGCCACCAGTGTCCTCGACGAAGGGACTGACCGGTCACACGACGAGTGCATCAGGGTCTGTAGAGGCCGTCATCTGTCTGTTGGCGATGCAGAACGGCATCGTGCCAGGCAACTATGGCTGGACTCACCAGATGCCTGATGGCATTACGCCAACTATGGGAATTCAACAGGCTCAACTTCGTCACGTGATGTGCAACTCGTTCGGATTCGGTGGCAATGATTCAAGTCTGATTTTGTCGAAATGATGGAGAAGAAAATATATATTCTGGCAGCTACTCAGATTTCGCTGCAGCAACCACTCTCTGAGGCGTGGATGACTGACCCCGTGCCAACGGAGTCGGACTATACCCGCTGTCAGGATCCCAATTTCCGTGAGTGGCTGAATCCCATGGAGTCGCGCCGTATGGGAAAAATCATGAAGCGCGCATTGGTGACAGCCATGAAGGTGATGAAGGATACGGGCATCAGTCAGCCTGATGCCATCATCACAGGAACAGGACTCGGCTGCATCGAGAACACCCAACTTTTTCTCGAACAACTCTGCGAGGAAGGCGAGGAGATGCTGAAGCCTACCCATTTCATGCAGTCGACTCATAACACCATCAGTTCGCTGATAGCCATTCACGGCAAGTGTCACGGCTATAACACGACCTACAGCCATCAGGGTGTATCGTTCGAGAGTGCTCTGCTCGACGCGTTTGTGCAGATGAGACTGGGAGATATCGAGACAGCCCTTGTGACGGGTAACGACGAACTGACTCCCTCGTTTTTCTCTGTGCTTCAGCGTACTGGCTATATCGGACAGGAAGGTCAGGTAACGGCCAGTGAGGGGTCGGTGGCTATGATGCTCACGACAGAAGCCGAAGGTGCACTCTGCGAGGTGGAAAAGGTCAGTATGAGTTATGGGAAACTGATAGCCGAAAACCTGTCGGATACTGTTGATGCCGTGATGCTGGGCACGGATGGTACAGAAAAGAACGATGTACTGTATCGTCAGATTGCAGACCGTCTGCCAGGTGTGCCGCAACTGCATTACAAGCATCTCTTTGGCGAGGGCTACTCTGCCTCTGCACTGGGACTCTATGCTGCAGCCCATCTGTTGAAGAAGGGAGAGGTGCCAGCGATGATGCGATGCGACGGACAGGCAGAGCCGTTGAAGTTGGGGCGACTGCTGTTCGTGAACCACTGCAACGAAAGGAATATATCGTACGTTTTATTAAAGAGAACGGAATGAGGTTACTATTGATATCCATCATACAGTCGATGCTGCTCTGTGGCGGACAGGTCCTGTTGAAACTGGCCATGCAGAAGGCGGGCGCCTTTGCCTGGTCGTTGGAGTTCTTGACAAGAAACCTGACCAACTGGTGGCTGCTGGCTTGTGGTATCTGCTATGGGGCTGCTACGCTGTTGTGGATGTATATCATCAAGAATTTCCCCTTCTCAATGGCCTATCCTATGATCTCGCTGAGTTATGTGTTTGGCATGTTTGCGGCCATCGTGTTCTTCCATGAGCAGATCCCTCTGACGCGGTGGATAGGTGTGTTCCTAATCATGACGGGATGTGTGTTAATTGCAAAATAAAGACAGTAGGGATGAGAAAGATTCTGATAACACTCTGCATGGTGACGTCGCTCACGTTACAGGCTCAGGCACCACTGAAGAAGGTGACGGATGCCCAGGCGCAGACGATGGTAACGAAGATTAACCAGACAGCAGCCAAGATACAGACGCTGACCTGTCAGTTTACGCAGGTGAAGACACTCAGATTCCTCAATGATAAGATGACCTCACAGGGGCGTATGTGCTATGAGGGCCCCGACAAACTGCGCTGGGAATATACGACGCCTTACAACTATGCCTTTATACTGAACGGGCAGAAGGTGCATATCAAGACCGCCAAGCGACAGCAGACGATTGATATCCGTCAGAGCCGGCTTTTCCAAGGAATTGCCCGCGTGATGATGAACAGTGTGACAGGCAAGAGTCTGACATCCGATAAAGATTTCGCTTGCACGATGCTGACGCGAGGCGATGACTGGGTAGCAGAACTCGTGCCACAGAAGAAGGAGATGAAACAACTCTTCACCACCATCCGCCTCTATTTTGACGGCAAGCGCCAGATGGTGAGTCAGGTGGAGATGACAGAGAAAAATGGTGATACGACAATCATCACCCTGAGAGACGTGAAGACGAATGGAAAGATTGATGCGCAGATGTTTGCTGAGCGTTAGTCTGCTGGGACTCGCGCTGTCGGCCTTTGCAGGCGACTACCTGTTGCCCCTCGAAGGGCGTCAGGAGTTTGCGGTGACGATCAATGCCCGAGGGGCAGAGTTGACAGGCATCTGTATCGTGAAGACTGACGAGACGGGTACGAAAGGTGCTGTTGTGAATGAGTTCGGTGTGCATGCCCTCGATTTCACACTGACAGCCGATCGACAGAAAGTAAAACTGCTCAACGTGATGCCCGCCATGAACCGCTGGTATGTGAGAAGAGTGGTGCGCAAGGATTTGAAATATCTGTTCTCGGCAACAGAGCACAGGCAGTCGAAAGGCCCCAGAAAGGTGGTCAGCGAGGCCGACGGCTCTGTGACGCTGGAGAATACAAGATACAAGTTGACATACAGTTTTAAACCGATAAAACAAGAAGAGAATGAAATTACTCAATGACATGTTTACCATAGTGGGCGGCGATGCCGACAACGTGCAGATACGTCTGCATGCCGAGCATCCCATCTACAAGGCCCATTTCCCAGGTAACCCTATCACACCGGGTGTCTGCATCGTACAGATTATCTCAGAGATACTGGGAGAACGACTGCATCGTGAGTTCGCACTCGATGAGATTGTAAACCTGAAATTTGTATCGACGTTGTCACCTGCTGACAATCCGCTGGTAGAGATCGGATTCACTCAGGTCGAGGAGACAGAGGGTGGCTGCAGGGCCAAAGGTAACATTGTGGTGGCAGGAGAACCCAAGACGAAGTTCTCGCTCCTGCTTAAGAACAAGTAAAGACAGACGGTGACGGAGATACGTCAGAAGATGGAAGAACGGAAGGTCTGCGTTGTTGTACCAACTTATAATAACGGAAAGACTATTGCCGATGTGTTGAGGCGTGTGGCTGTCATCACACCACATATCATCGTCGTAGATGACGGGTGTACTGATAATACCCGAGAACAATTGGAACTGTTTAAGGAAGCGCCTCTCGACATTGTCTCCAACGGGTGTAACAAGGGCAAGGGCCAAGCGTTGCTGACAGGCTTCAGAAGAGCTGAGGAACTGGGTTATGACTACGCCGTAACCCTCGATAGCGACGGGCAGCATTTCCCTGAGGATATCCCCCTGTTCATCGAAGCGCTCGAGCAACATCCGGGTGCTCTGATCGTAGGGGCGAGAAATCTGCAGGAAGAGAATATGCCTGGGGGGAATACTTTTGCTAATAAGTTCTCTAACTTCTGGTTTACGGTACAGACGTGGCAAAGCCTACCCGATACTCAGACGGGCTTCAGGCTCTATCCGTTGAAACGACTTGCTGGTAAAAGGTTCGTGACCTCGCGCTATGAGGCCGAACTCGAACTGCTGGTATTTGCCGCCTGGCATGGAGTAGAGTTGGTATCTGTGCCTGTCAGGGTGTATTATCCGCCTCAAGGTGAACGCGTGTCTCACTTCCGTCCGGGCATGGATTTCGCCCGTATCTCATTGTTGAACACGATTCTCTGTGTCGTTGCCATTGTCTATGGCTGGCTCTCAACCCTCTGGCATCGGATGAAGCGCACGCGCTTCCTGCCGTCGTCTGTCTATCGTTGGATGACAGAAAAAGATGGGAAGCCTCGTGAGGTGCCGATTACCACGCGTCGCATCGCCTATTCGCTCTTTGCCCTGCTGTTCTTCCTGAGTGTGATGTATCTGTTCGTGCTGCCCTATACGTGGCTCTTCTTCCATCTGCGTAAGCCGACGGAACAGCGCAAACTGAAGTATCACCGACTGTTACAGCGCATGTCGCACTTCGTGATCCATCGCGTGCCAGGCGTCAGGTTCCATCTGGATAATCAGATAGGCGAGGATTTTGAACGGCCTGCCGTCGTCATCAGTAACCACCAGTCGCATCTCGACCTGATGTGTCTGATGATGCTCACGCCGAAGATAGTCTTTCTGACAAACGACTGGGTGTGGAATAATCCGTTTTACGGGATGGTGATCCATCAGGCAGAGTTCTATCCTGTGAGCGATGGTATAGAGCATCATGTGGACCGCTTGCGCGACCTCTATCAGCGAGGTTATTCGATAGCAGTATTCCCTGAGGGTACACGCTCTGAAGACTGTCGCATCCTGCGGTTCCATCAGGGAGCCTTCTTCCTGGCAGAACAGTTGGGCGCAGAGATCCTGCCCATTTTCTTGCATGGGGTAGGACATGTGTTGCCCAAGCGCGATTTTATGTTGCGCGAGGGATCTATTGATGTGGAGGTCGGTGAGCGCATCGCCTTGGATGATGCCCGATTCTCCAGTCAGTTGCTAGAGCGCACTCGTCAGATGCGCCACATGTATCAAGCCCGTTATCAGGCGATGTGTGAAAGATTGGAAACAGAAGAGTATTGGGCGCCGTATCGTCGTTACGCACGTATGTATAATATAAGGTGAATAGATGGGAAGACAGAAAGTTGTCATCATCGGTAGTGGGCTTGGGGGCCTGTCGTGTGGACTGATACTCAGTCGCAACGGCTACGATGTGACCGTTCTCGAACAAGGGGCTCAGGTGGGAGGCTGTCTGCAGTGCTTCCATCGTCAAGGCGTGAAGTTTGAGACAGGCATGCACTTCATTGGCAGTGCCGATGAGGGACAGGTGCTGAACCGTCTGTTGCGTTATCTTGGTGTGATGGATGATATCCGTCTGAGTCGTTTGGACAGCGAGGGCTATAACGTCATATCGCTCGATGGTGAGCGGTTCCGTTTTGCCAATGGTCGTGAGGCATTTATCGAGACCTTGTCGAAGGACTTCCCTCACCAGCGCGATCAGATGAGTCGCTATTTCGACTTGGTAGAAATGGTGGCTGGCGCTTCGTCGCTTCACACGTTGCGGAAGGCTGACAGCGATGCGACGCCTCTGCATACAGAGTTCCAGTTACGCAGCATGAACGACGTTATCAGTGAGGTTGTCTCTGACGAGTTGTTACGCCAGGTGCTGGTTGGCGATTTGCCGCTCTATGCAGCCGAATACGACAAGACGCCTTTCTCTACCCATGCGTTTATCACTGATTTCTATAACCAGAGTGCTTTCCGCGTGGTGGGAGGCAGTGATCTGATAGCCGCCTCGCTGGTCAAGTCGATACAGCAGAACGGAGGACAGGTGCTCTGTCGTCAGCAGGTACGGAAGATCGTCTGTAACGAGCGCAAGGCTATTGGCGTTGAGACAGACAGGTTCTATCCCGCTGATGTCGTGATCGCTGCCATCCATCCTGCCCGTGTGATAGAACTTTGCGATTCGCCTTTGTTGCGCTCAGCCTATCGTCAGCGTATTCTGGCGTTACCTGAGACGGTGGGTGGCTTTGCTGTCTATCTGCGTTTCAAACCCGAGTCGTTGCCCTATATGAATTATAACTTCTACGGCTATCGTCAGAGAAGTCCGTGGGGGTGTGAACAATATACATCTGCCGACTGGCCAAGAGGTTATCTCTACATGCACTTCTGCCAAGAGGCGCATCAGCGCTGGGCCGAGAGTGGTGTCATTTTGTCGTACATGCATTTCTCAGAGGTAGAGCTGTGGAAAGGTATGCCGATTGGTCATAGGGGTGAGGCTTACGAACAGATGAAGCGCGAGCGGGCAGAACGGTTGATTGATGCCGTATGCAAGGATTTTCCTGGCCTGCGTGACACCATAGCCGGCTACGAAACCTCTACACCGTTGACTTACCTCGACTATACAGGTACAGAGAGAGGCTCGATGTATGGTGTGGCCCGCGATATTAGTCTGGGACCAGCCGGACGTGTGCAGCATCGTACGAAGATTCCTAACCTGTTGCTGGCAGGACAGAACGTTAACTCGCATGGAATCCTGGGTGTGCTCGTGGGCACCATCGTGGCCTGCTCAGAACTGCTCACCTCGGAGTATATTTTCAACGATATCATCAAGCACGAATCATGAACAAGCAGACTGTCATTATCATAGGCGGAGGACTGGGAGGTCTCTTTACGGGCGCCCTACTTGCGAAGGAAGGTTACCAGGTGACGGTGCTCGAGAAGAATGCCGTGATAGGTGGCGGACTGCAGACCTTCAGTCGGGCAGGCATCACCTTCGAGACGGGCATGCATATCCTGGGAGGTCTGCGTCCTGGAGGTGCCATCCATAAGATCTGTCACTATCTGGGCATCGACGTTCAGTTGCAGTTACGCGATGTGGATCATGAGTGTATCGACAGCATCACCTATCTCTCCGATGGGCATACCTATCGTATCCCAGAGGGGCGTGAGGCTTTTACCGATTATTTTATCCGTGAGTTCCCCCATGAGGCTGAGGGCATCCGAAACTACGTGGATGCACTTTATCAGTTGGCCGACGAGGTGGATTTCTTCTATCTGCGCCCTGAGCGCGAAGGACTTTTCACCCATAGCGAACAGTTCATGTGGGCAGCGAGCGATCTGATAGCCCATTATATCCACGATGAGCGTCTGCGTGATGTGCTGGCCTATATGAATCCCATGTATGGTGGGGTAGAAGGGCATACACCTGCCTATATCCACGCTTTGATCAATGTGCTTTACATTAGTGGTCCCAGCCGTTTTGTTGGTGGCAGTCAGCAGATGGCCGATGCACTGGCACGCGTCATCTGCGAGGGTGGTGGTAGCATTATAAGGGACGAGAAAGTGACGGTCGTCAATGTGGATGAACAGCGACTGGCAACAGCAGTAAAGACTGCATCTGGTCAAACCTACAAGGCCGATTATTACATCTCTGCCATTCATCCTTCCCGATTGGTGGACATCGTAGAGCCTGGGGCTCTTCCCAAAGCCTATCGCATGCGTGTGAAGTCTATCCCTAACACCTATTCGGCCTTTACGCTTTATATCAAGTTCAAACCCGACAGTTTCCCCTACATCAATCACACCTGTTATTATCAGGACGATTACGGCCTCGTGTGGCAGCATGGTACTTACGATGCTGAGACGTGGCCCAGAGGCTTTATGTATATGACGCCGGCTGATGAACATCAGGGTGACTATGCCTCCAAGATGATTGTGAATGGGCTGATGCCTTTCTCCGTGGTGGAGCAGTGGGCTGATACATCCGTGGGGCATCGTGGAACTGACTACGAAGCATGGAAACAGCATCATGCCGAGCGCATACTCGATCGTATGGAGCGCCTTCATTCTGGTTTCCGTGCGCATGTGGAGACATATTGGACCTCCAGTCCGCTTACTATCCGTGACTATTATAATCAGCCTGAGGGTGCCCTTTATGGTGTACGTAAGGACTGTCAGGATATCATGCTCTCCCAACTTCCCATCTGGACGAAGGTGAGGAATCTGTTGCTGACGGGCCAGAATATCAATCTTCATGGTATATGTGGTGTACCTTTGACAGCCGTCAATACGGTGGAGGCTCTTGTAGGCCGCCATCAACTTGTGGCGAAGATTAACGAGTATTACAATCAGACAAAGTGAGAATGAAAAAGCTATTAATCTTACAGATGATGTTGATAGGCTGTCTGCAGATAAGCGGACAGCAGGTCACTCATATCTGGGACGGTACGAATCAGGGATCCCATGGTGTGACGCTGAAGGAGTATCTGCCCTCGACCCCTGCGAAGACAGCCGTTATCGTATGTCCTGGTGGCAGTTATTTCTGGCTTGACCGTGTGACGGAGGGCGATAGTGTGGCCCGTTCGCTGCAGGCACAAGGTATTGCTGCCTACGTGTTGTTTTACCGCACGGGTGGGGTATTTCCCTTTCTGACTCACAGCCGTCTTATTGTCCCAGGTCATCATCATCCGATGCCGCTTAATGATGTACAACAGGCTCTGCGCCTCGTGCGACAGAAGGCTTATGAGCGGGTAGGGGTGATGGGCTTTTCCGCTGGCGGACATCTGGCTCTCTCGTCGGCTCTCTTTGGTACAGGCAAGTTGCGCCCCGACTTCGTCGTACCCTGCTATCCCGTTGTCACGATGTCGGCTCCCTGTGTTCATAAACGTTCCCGTCGTGGACTCTTGGGTGAATATAAAAAACGTTCGCGCGAGATGCAAGACAGTCTGTCGTTGGAGAAACACGTGACGGCAGCCTGTCCGCCTATCTTCCTGATGAACTGCGTCGATGACCCCATTGTCGATTATCGTAACTCCGTACTGATGGACTCAGCGCTGACGGCACATCAGGTGCCCCATCGCTATGTGCAGTACCAGACAGGCGGACACGGCTTTGGCACTACCTGGAGCAAGACCACCCCTGAGGCCAGCGGATGGTTTGAGGAATTTCTGAATTGGTTGAAAACGATATAATCATTAAAGATATGAACAAGTACAATCCTTCTCAGTTTGACGATATCCGTCCTTATTATGACAGTGAGATACCTGCAGCTATGCAGCGTATCGTCAAAAGCGATTTCTTTGGGTTACTCTGCACCTATGTCTATCCTGGTCATAACCCTGAGGACGTGAAGAAGATGATGCTCTCTTTCCGTACCATCAAGGACTTCCAACTTGAAGTGATGCGCTGCGTAAACGAACAGGTGATAGCGCGCTCTATGACTGCATTTACCTACAACGGTGTGGAGAAGCTCGATCCTCAGAAGAAATACCTCTTCGTGAGCAATCATCGCGACATCATGCTCGATGCCTGCCTGCTGCAGTATGTGCTCTATAAGAACGGTCATGAGACGACGGAGATTACGTTTGGAGCAAACCTGATGTCGTCGCCTCTGGTGATTGATATCGGCAAGGCCAACAAGATGTTCCGTGTGGAGCGAGGTGGCAATATGAAAGACTTCTACCTCTCGTCGAAACACTTGAGCGACTATATCCGCTACGTGCTTACGGAGAAAGGACAGGGTCTCTGGATTGCCCAACGTAATGGACGTACCAAGGACGGCTACGACCAGACGGATCAGGGTATCATCAAGATGTTCTGCATGAGTGAGCCTTCCAATAAGATCAAGGCCCTTGCCGATTTGAATATCGTGCCTGTGGCTGTCAGTTATGAATGGGAGTCGTGCGACATTCTGAAGGCACTCGAACTCTACGAGTCGCGCTTTACCAAATATATCAAGAAGCCTGGCGAAGACCTGAACAGTATCCTGACGGGTATCGCCCAGCCGAAGGGTAGGGTAAACATCACCTTCTGTGACCAGATTTCAGAGACCGAACTTCATCAGTTCGATAATTGCACCAACAACGAATACCACCGCCTGGTGGCTCAACTTATCGACGAACGCATCTATGACGCCTATCAGTTGGCACCTAACAACTATATTGCCCACGACCTGCGCTTTGGACAGCAACTCTATCGTGACCACTATACTGAGGCTGAATATGAGGCCTTCGTCGCCTATCTGGAGCGACTGAATACCTTTGATATCCCAGAGCCCGACATCTTGAGAGACATCTATCTGGGCATCTATGCGAACCCTGTGGATACGAAAAACAGGCTCAATAAGGGTGAAAATGAAAAAATGTAAGCAAAATCGCAATTTTTCTTGCAAAATATTTGTTAGTTTCACGAAAAAGTAATAATTTTGCCCACTGTAAACAGAAACGAAAGATTTATGTCAAAGTTGAACGCATACTTTTACGGCTATTACTTTTACTTTGCAAGCAATTGTGAAGCGGGAAGTTGCGTATAATTCAACTTATGACTCAAGAAGAAAATAAACAAAGTCCCGCTTCACATCCGTGAAAGCGGGATTTTTATTAAATAGTGAAATAGTCAAATGAAAAGGATTGCCATACAAGGACTGATAGGATCGTTCCACGATATCGCGGCTCACCTGTATTTCGAGGGAGAACAGATACAATTGATCTGCTGTTCAACTTTCGAGCAGGTTTTTGCCACCATCAAGCAGGATCCTACGGCTATCGGTATGCTCGCCATCGAGAATACCATTGCAGGCTCACTGCTACACAATTATGAGTTGCTGCGCGACTCAGGAACGACCATCGTTGGCGAGCATAAACTCCACATCACCCACAGCATCTGCTGTCTGCCCGATGACGATTGGGACACGATCACCGAGGTCCACTCTCATCCCGTTGCCCTGATGCAGTGTCGCGATTTCCTCGCCCAGCACCCACAGCTGAAGAATGTGGAGGCAGAGGATACTGCAGGCTCGGCAAAGATGATTGCCGAGGGGCAGAAAAAAGGCTGGGCTGCTATCTGCCATGCAGAAGCCGCACGTCTCTATGGCTTGAAGGTGCTCGAGGATCATATCGAAGACAACAAGCACAACTTCACCCGTTTCCTTGTGGTGTCGAATCCTAACAAGGCCGATATGATGCGCCCGCTGACAGAGGCGAATAAGGCGAGCATCGTCTTCTCGCTGCCTCATGAAGAAGGGTCGCTCTCCCACGTGTTGGCTATCCTCTCGTTTTACAAAATCAACCTCACAAAAATTCAGTCGCTGCCGATTATCGGGCACGAGTGGGAGTATCTGTTCTACGTCGATGTGATGTACGATGATCTTACCCGTTACCGTCAGTCGATCGACGCGATTATCCCATTAACAAAAGACTTAAAGATATTAGGAGAATATAAAGATGGCAAACAGACCAATTAAACCAGCAGAGCGCCTGTCGCTCGTCAGTGAATATTATTTCAGCAGGAAACTGAAAGAGGTGGCCCAACTCAATGCTGAGGGTAAGGATATCATCAGCCTGGCCATTGGCAGTCCTGATATGCCGCCTTCACCCCAGACAATAGAGAAACTATGCGAGGTGGCCCACCAGCCCAGTGCTCACGGTTATCAACCCACGATGGGTACACCAGAGCTACGTGAGGCGATGGCTGGCTTCTACAAGCGCTGGTATCATGTCGATCTCGATGCCAAGACAGAAATCCTGCCACTCATTGGCTCTAAGGAGGGTATCCTCCACGTCACCCTTGCCTTTGTGAATCCTGGCGACGAGGTGCTGGTGCCTAATCCTGGCTATCCCACTTATACTTCGCTTTCGAAGATCCTGGGGGCGAAGATTGTGAATTACGACCTGCGCGAGGATAACGGTTGGCAACCTGACTTCGATGAACTGGAGCGAATGGATCTCTCGCGAGTGAAACTGATGTGGACCAACTATCCCAACATGCCGACAGGAGGCAGGGCTCAGCGTGAGACCTATGAGCGGTTGGTGAAGTTTGCCAAGGAGCATGGCATCGTTGTGGTCAATGATAATCCTTATTCCTTCATCCTCAGCGAGGAGCATCTGAGCATCCTTCAGATCCCTGGTGCGAAGGAATGCTGCATCGAGTTTAATTCGATGTCGAAGTCTCACAACATGCCGGGCTGGCGCGTCGGCCTCTGTGCCACTAATTCAGAGTTTATCTCCTGGATTCTGAAGGTACAGTCGAATATCGAGAGTGGTACATTTCGTGGTATCCAACTTGCAGCAGCCGAGGCTTACAAGAATGATGAGGCCTGGCATCGAGAGTTTAATATCGAGACTTATGCCCGTCGTCGCCAGTGGGCTGAGCAGATCATGAATGTCTTAGGGTGTACTTACGATAAGAGCCAGGTGGGCATGTTCCTTTGGGGTAAGATACCTGAGAGTGTCGAGAACGTAGAGGATCTCACGGAGCGCGTGCTCCACGACGCCCGAGTGTTCATCACCCCAGGCTTTATCTTCGGAACCAATGGTCAGCGCTATATCCGCATCTCGCTCTGTGCCAAGGAAGAGAAAATCAAGGAAGCATTAGAAAGAATTAAAAACGCAATATAATTATGGAATTAGATTTAGCACCACTGAATTTACCGAGTGACAACGAACGTCCCTTCGTGATTGCAGGCCCTTGCTCTGCAGAGACTGAGGAACAAGTGATGACAACGGCCCGCGAACTGGCCATGAAAGGCTGCCATAACTTCCGTGCAGGCGTGTGGAAACCACGTACCAAGCCAGGTGGTTTCGAAGGTCATGGTGAGCCGGCCCTCGTCTGGATGAAGCAGGTGAAGGATGATACCAAAATGCTCGTCTCTACCGAGGTGGCTACGCCTGAGCATGTGGAACTATGTCTGAAGTATGGCATCGACATCCTCTGGATAGGTGCCCGTACATCGGCCAATCCCTTTGCCATGCAGGCTATTGCCGATTCGCTGAAGGGTGTCGATGTGCCTGTGTTCGTTAAGAACCCTGTCAATCCCGACCTTGAACTCTGGATTGGTGCCCTCGAGCGTCTGAATCAGGCTGGCGTGAAACGTCTGGGAGCCATCCATCGCGGTTTCTCAAGCTATGAGCAGAAGATTTACCGTAATGCACCGATGTGGCAGATTCCCATCGAACTGCGTCGCCGTATCCCTGCTCTTCCTATCATCAGCGATCCCTCTCATATCGGAGGTCGTCGCGAACTGATTGCACCTCTCTGTCAGCAGGCCATGGACCTGGGCTTCGACGGTCTGATTGTCGAGAGTCACTGTGATCCAGATAAGGCTTGGAGCGATGCCAAGCAGCAGGTGACACCCGATGTGCTCGACTATATCCTCTCACTGCTCGTCATCCGCGACGAGAAGACCACCACAGAGGGTATCTCTCAGTTGCGTAAGCAGATCGATGAACTCGACAATGAACTGATGGACTTGCTGGCCAAGCGCATGAAGGTTTGTCGCGAGATCGGACAGTACAAGAAGGAGCACAACATGACTGTGCTGCAGGCCAACCGTTACAATGAGATTCTGAACAAGCGTGGTGCCCAGGGCTCACTTTGTGGCATGGATCCTGAGTTCGTCGCTCACGTCTTTGAGAATATCCACGAAGAGTCTGTCCGTCAGCAAATAGAGATTATTAACAAGTAATTTTTCATTGTTGCATTTTCTAATTTTTACATGATAATATGAAAATATTAGTAATGGGGGCAGGCAAGATGGGATCATTCTTCATCGACCTGCTGAGTTTTGACCACGAAGTGGCTGTCTTTGAGCGTGACCCCAAACGCATGCGGTTTACATACAACTGTCAGCGTTTTACCTCTTATGAGGAGATTCAGGCGTTCAAGCCTGAACTGCTCATCAATGCTGTCACGCTGAAATATACCATTCCCGTCTTCAAGGAGGTGATACCTTATCTCCCCAAGGAGTGCATCATCAGCGATATTGCCAGTGTGAAGACTGATTTGAAAGATTTTTACGAGCAGACAGGCATGCGCTATGTTTCTACTCACCCGATGTTTGGTCCTACTTTCGCTAATCTGCAGCAACTCTCCGAAGAGAATGCCATTATCATCAGCGAAGGCGACTATATGGGACGTATCTTCTTCAAGGACCTTTATCAGAAGCTGGGTCTGAACATCTACGAATACACCTTTGAGGAACATGATAAGACCGTAGCGTACTCACTGTCAATACCTTTCGTATCGACCTTCGTGTTTGCGGCAGTCATGAAACATCAGGATGCACCAGGTACCACTTTCAAGCGTCACATGCGTATCGCCAAAGGCGTGCTCAACGAAGACGACTATCTGTTGCAGGAAATCCTTTTCAACCCCTACACCCACGATCAGGTCTCTCAGATTCGTACCGAACTTAAAGAGCTTCTTGAAATCATCGATACGAAAAATGCTGACGGTATGAAGGCCTATCTCACCAAGATCCGCAACAACGTAAAGCGTGACATCGAAATCAAGCAGTAAGCCGATGCTGGGCTCTGGCTCCAGCTTCATATACCACCTTGTCGCATTCGTGGTAGTAGCCATCTGGGGCAGCACCTTCGTCTCTACGAAGATGCTGCTTTTGGTTGGTCTTACCCCTGCGCAGATTTTCACCCTCCGCTTCATCATCGCCTACGTGCTGTTGCTCGTCTATTCGCTGGTCATGCAGAAGAGTAGGGGAAAGTCGTTCCTGCTGTTTTCCAAATGCTGGCAAGACGAGGTACTGATGTTCGCTCTGGGTGTCACAGGCGGCACGCTCTATTTCCTGACGGAGAACTCTGCGATGAACTACACCACGACGACCAATACCTCGCTCATCGTCAGTCTCTCGCCCCTTGTGGCCTCGTTCCTCATATCGCTCTTTTTCCGTTCGCTGCGCCTGACACGTATCCAGACATTGGGCTCGCTGATGGCAGCATTGGGTGTGGCCGTCGTCGTGCTCAACGGCCATTTCGTACTCCATCTCTCGCCCCTTGGCGACTCGCTGGCCTTTGGTGCCGCTCTCTGTTGGGGCTTCTACTCCATGCTGATGATCCCCGCCAACCTGAAGTACGATACCGTCTTTGTCACGCGTAAGGTGTTCATCTACGGTCTGCTCGCCATGATACCTTATTATCTATGGAAACCCGATGAGGCGACGATCTTCACGAGTTCTGCTCTTTTCTCGCTCAATCTCTCCGTCTATCTTAACCTCCTGTTTCTGGGTTGTGTCGCCTCGATGCTCTGTTTCTTAGCCTGGAACTGGGTACTGAAGAAACTGGGTGCAGTCGTCGCCACCAACTACGTCTATTTCAATCCCGTTACCACCATCCTCTTCGCTTGGGCCATCCTCTCCGAGCAAATCACCATCTACTTCCTCCTCGGAACTGCCCTCATCCTTCTTGGCATGTTCCTCGCAGACAAGGGTAAGAAGTGAACTTGCAGGCACCATATTTGTAATCAAATTAGAAGATCTGAAAGATGCATGACTATCCTGATAAAATGACGATAGAGCAAGCCAAGGCGTTTCAGGCTGATGTGCTGAATATTGTCAGCCAGATACCTCGAGGGAAGGTGACAACCTATGGGGATATAGCAGCCTTGGCAGGTTGGCCCAGTCATTCGCGGATGGTTGGGAGAACTTTACGATATACGCCAGGGGCAGAGCAACTACCCTGTCATCGGGTGGTCAACAAAGTGGGGCGAACGGCTCCCGGCTGGAGCCAGCAACGCCCACTATTAGAGGCTGAAGGTGTTGCCTTTAAGAGCAACGGCCATGTTGACATGCAGCGCCACCTTTGGGAGCCTGAACTCATAGGGGATTCGCCAATATGACGGTCAGGCATGAACGCCCCCTATATCGTGCATTGTATGGAGGGAAAAGATCGTACAGGATGCGCTGGTAAAGGCTCTGACAACTCCCAAACAGTGAAATAGTACAAGAATCTACCGACATCCGACATAAGTCGCATTTAATACGCACTATATCAAGCAGATAGCAATTTGCAAACCGACATTAATCCGACATAATACTGACATATATCCGACATAAAAACGACATGATTTGCCAGAAAGGTGAGCAATTAGCATTATAATGACCTAAGAACCACTCGTAAGGGAGGTTGCACGAAAGGATATACCATGTTACAATGTCTCTGCTTATGATTAGTTCCAAAATTCTCTAGAGAATTTAGACTCCCGACTAAGGGTAACGAATGTTAGGATTAGGGGTAACCGCCAAATTCTCTAGAGAATTTCAAAACAAACCTTAGAGGTACAGTTTGCCAATCAGCTAATCGATTATTGCGGGATAGAGAGCTGACTGTTTACCACACAATGTCGGATATATGTCGGATATATGTCGGCATTATGTCGTTTTTATGTCGGATAAATTTTGTGTAAATACCAATTTTACAGAACATTACATCATATTTATGTCGGATGTCTGATAAAATATGAATTTTGAAACTCAAGATGATTAGTGTCCCCTTGAGTTTTTCCGTCTATTTACTTCAATTTACTTACAGCACCAGTGGTTCGTAAGGCAAGCCAAAGACATCGGCAACGGCTTTATATACCACTTTACCATCAACGATGTTCAGGCCCTTGCCCAGTGCTGCATCA